>NZ_JBIBXG010000005.1:0-229204 GCF_043082085.1 Streptomyces sp. NPDC014801
GTTGATAGGCCGGATATGGAAGCACGGTAACGTGTGGAGTTGACCGGTACTAATAGGCCGAGGGCTTGTCCTCAGTTGCTCGCGTCCACTGTGTTAGTTCTGAGACAACGAACAGTTGTCGGCTTTGAGCAGAACGCATAACAGAAGAGTGTGCTTGTTCGCTCGAAACCATTAGGGTTTCGGTGGTCATAGCGTAGGGGAAACGCCCGGTTACATTTCGAACCCGGAAGCTAAGCCTTACAGCGCCGATGGTACTGCAGGGGGGACCCTGTGGGAGAGTAGGACGCCGCCGAACAATCTTTGGGAAGGACCCCTGGTCACCAGCGTTCAGCTGGGACCAGGGGTCCTTTCGTTTTTACAATGCTTGCAGTACCGAAGACAGGAGTCACCATGTCCACCAACTCTCCCGACGACCGTCCGGAGCGCGACCAGCGGCGCCGGGAGGGCGGGGACCGCGGCGACCGTGGTGGCTTCCGCCGCGGCAATGACCGTGCCGGTGGCGGCTACGGCCGCCGTGACGGTGGTGACCGCGGGGGCTTCCGTCGCGACGACCGGCGCGACGACCGTCGGGGCGACGACCGCGGCGACCGCGGCGGCTTCCGCCGGGACGACAACCGTGGCGGCTACGGCCGGCGCGACGACCGGGACCGTGGTCCGCGTCGCGACGACCGCGGGGAGCGTCCGTCGTTCCGCCGTGACGACCGGGGCGACCGTCCGTCGTTCCGCCGTGACGACCGCGGTGAGCGGCCCCCGTTCCGCCGTGACGACCGCGGTGAGCGGCCCCCCTTCCGCCGCGACGACCGTGCGGACCGCGGCGACCGCGGTGAGCGCGGCGACCGTCCCTCCTTCCGCCGGGACGACAACCGTGGCAGCTACGGCCGGCGGGACGACCGCGGCGAGCGTGGCGGTTTCCGCCGGGACGACCGCCGGGACGACCGACGTGATGACAGGCGTGACGACCGTCGTGATGACCGGCGGGGTGACGACCGCGACCGTGGCGGTTACGGCCGTCGTGACGACCGGGGCGACCGTCCCTCCTTCCGCCGGGACGACAACCGTGGCAGCTACGGCCAGCGCGACGACCGCGGCGGCTTCCGCCGCGATGACCGTCGGGACGACCGCCGGGACGACCGCCGCGATGACAGGCGTGATGACCGGCGGGGTGACGACCGCGACCGTGGCGGTTACGGCCGTCGTGACGACCGGGGCGACCGTCCCTCGTACCGCCGCGACGACCGCGGTGACCGCGGCGGTGACCGGGGTGGCGACCGCGGTGGCTTCCGTCGCGACGACCGGCGTGACGACCGTGGCGGTCGCGGCCCGCGCCGCGACGACCGCGGTGGCCGCCCGGGCGGCTTCCGTGGGCGTGACGACCGGCGCGACGACCGTCGGGACGACCGCCGTGGCGGCGGCCGCTTCCGTGACGAGCGGGACCGCGACCGCGAGCCGATCAAGCGGCTGCCGATCCCGCCGGAGGTCACGGGCGAGGAGATCGACAAGGACGTACGGCAGGAGCTGCAGAGCCTGCCCAAGACGCTCGCGGACGACGTCGCCAAGAACCTGGTGATGGTCGCGCGGCTCATCGACGAGGACCCCGAGGCCGCCTACGGCTACTCCAAGGTGGCCCTGCGGCTGGCCTCCCGCGTCGCCGCCGTGCGCGAGGCGGCCGGTTTCGCGGCGTACGCCAGCCAGAAGTACAGCGAGGCGCTGGCCGAGTTCCGTGCCGCCCGGCGGATGACCGGGAACGTGGACCTGTGGCCCGTGATGGCCGACTGCGAGCGCGGTCTCGGGCGGCCGGAGAAGGCGCTGGACATGGCCGGTGCCCCCGAGGTGCACAAGCTCGACAAGGCCGGCCAGGTCGAGATGCGGCTCGTCGCGGCCGGTGCCCGGCGTGACATGGGGCAGCTGGACGCGGCCATCGTGACGCTGCAGAGCCCCGAGCTGGCCTCCCACTCGGTCCAGCCGTGGACCGCGCGGCTGCGGTACGCGTACGCCGACGCGCTGCTGGCGGCCGGTCGCAAGGACGAGGCGCGCGAGTGGTTCGCCAAGGCCGTGGAGGCGGACCGGGACGGCAGCACGGACGCGTCGGACCGGCTCGCCGAGCTGGACGGTGTGGAGTTCGTCGACGCGCTCGACACGGACGCCGACGAGGACACCGCGGTGGCGGAGGCTTCCGAGAAGGACGCCGACGCCGACGCCGACGCCGACGGCGACGACAGCTGATCGCTGGTGACGCCGGAGGGCGGGCCCCTGAATCTCAGGGGCCCGCCCTCTTCTCGTTTCCGCAGGTCCCGCGTCAGAGGTCGAGCGCGCGCAGGACCAGGCCGGAGGCCGGCTTCGGGCCGAACGACGTCGACTTGCGGGGCATCGTGACGCCCTGGCGGGCGAGGTCGCGGACGACCTCCTCGCGCACGGGGTGCAGCAGCACGGCCGTGGACCCGTCGTGTTCCGCCTTGGTGACGGTGGCCGTCGTGTCGTGGATGTAGGCGATGTGGGCCGGCGAGTCCTCGGGGATGTGCCAGATGTGCTCCAGCAGCGTGGCGTGCAGGACCGTGGCGTCCAGGGTGCGCCAGGCCGCGGGCCGGTCGGTGGGGACCGTGCGGGCCAGCAGGGCCGGGTCCGGGCGGTCGAGCAGGTGGAAGGCGCCGTCGCCGGCGAGCAGGAAGGCGTTGCCGGCGCAGGCCGCGTCGGCCAGCGCCTCCAGGGCCTCCGACAGCGGTACCTCCAGGCGCCGCACGCGGAAGTGGCCCTCGACGGCGGCGACCGCGTCGGCGACCGGCAGGCCGTGCAGCAGTCGGTGGATGGCGCGCACGCGCAGCGGGTAGCGGGCGGTGTCGACGAGCAGGACCAGGCCGTAGTCCCAGGGCCCGGGGGAGGGGTGTTCCTCGCGCAGCCGGCGGTAGGTGGCCCAGCGGTGGTGGCCGTCGGCGATGAGGGCCTGGTGGTGGGCCAGGTCGGCCTGGACGGCGGCCAGCTCGTCGGGGTCGGTGAGGGCCCACAGGCGGTGGGTGAAGCCGTCCTCGGTGGTCGTCGACAGCAGTGGGGGCTGGGCGGCGGCGCGCTCGACGGCGCGGGTGGCCGCGGAGGCGGGGCCGTCGCCGCGGTAGGTCAGCAGAAGGGGCTCGAGGTTCGCGGAGGTGGCCCGCATCAGGGCGGCGCGGTCGGCGACCACGTGCGGCATGACGTCCTCGTGCGGCAGCACCAGGCCGTCCTCCGGGTCGGAGACGCGCAGGGCGCCGATGAGGCCGCGCTGGAGCATGCCGTCGCCGTCGCGCTGCTCGTAGACGTACAGGCCGGGTTCCGGGTCGGCGGTCAGGACGCCCTCGTCGAGCCAGCGGCGCAGGGTGTCGGCGGCCTGCTCGGTGCGGGCGCTGGGCGTGCCGGCCTGGGGCAGGATGAGGCGGACGATGTTGTACGGGTCCGACGACTGGAGATGGTGCAGACCGTCGGGGCGGACCACGACGTCGTACGGCGGTGACGTCACGGCGGCGAGACTGCCGACCCGGTCAGGGTCGTAGCGCAGGCCTCGGAACGGGGTGAGTTCCAGGCCTCGGCGTGCTGGTGCTTCCGAGTGACCCGCTGTGTCCATCCCGGCATCGTACGTGTGTCGGTGGCATACGCGATGATCGGGGGAAAAGGCGATGCGAACCGAGGAGCGATGCGGAATGAGCCGGAGCGTCAGGACGAGGCCCGAGGGCAGTGGGCAGGCCCTGAGCGAGGCGTACGACACGGCGCTGCTCGACCTGGACGGGGTGGTGTACGCGGGCGGGAACGCGATCGCGCACGCCGTGGAGTCGCTGGAGACGGCGCGGGCGGGCGGGATGCACCTCGCGTACGTCACGAACAACGCGCTGCGCACCCCGGACGTCGTCGCCGAGCACCTGACCGAGCTGGGCATACCGACAGGGCCGCAGGACGTCATCACCTCGGCGCAGGCGGTGGCGCGGCTGATCAGCGAGCAGGTGCCGGCCGGTGCGCGGGTGCTGGTGATCGGTGGTGAGGGGCTGCGGGTGGCGCTGCGCGAGCGGGGCCTGGTGCCGGTGGAGTCGGCCGACGACGACCCGGTGGCCGTCGTGCAGGGGTACGGCGGGCCCGAGTTGCCCTGGGGGCGGTTCGCGGAGGCGTGCTACGCGATCGCGCGCGGGGTGCCCTGGTTCGCGTCCAACACCGATCTGACGATCCCCAGCGGGCGGGGCATCGCGCCGGGCAACGGAGCGGCGGTGGAGGTCGTACGGATCGCCACGGGGGCCGAGCCGCAGGTGGCGGGCAAGCCGCTGCCGCCGATGCACCGGGAGACGATCCTGCGGACGGGCGCGAAGCGGCCGCTGGTGGTGGGCGACCGGCTGGACACCGACATCGAGGGCGCGTTCAACGGGGGTGTCGACTCGCTGCTGGTGCTGACCGGCGTGACCGACGGCGCCCAGTTGCTCGCCGCGCCGCCGCAGCACCGGCCGACGTTCGTGGACGCGGATCTGCGCGGGCTGCTCACCGGGCAGCGGGAGGTCACCGAGGAGGGTGACGGTTTCGCGTGCGGCGGGTGGACCGCGGCCGCCGGTGAGGGCGAGCTCAGGCTGAGCGGGGACGGCGAGGCGCTGGACGGTCTGCGGGCACTGTGCGCGGCGGCCTGGACGGCCGCCGGGGAAGGCGTGTGCGAGCTGGACGGGGGGAAGGCACTGGCCCGGCTGGGGCTGTGAGCACCGGCGGGCGCGGGGGCGTGTGCTCCTCTCGGGGATCCTACGGATAGCGAGGGTAGGCTAACCTAACCTCGTGTTGGTCGACAGTCCTCCCGAACAGCGCGCGGCGACCGCTCCCGCGCCCCCGAACCGCCGGGCGCTGCGCGCCGCCGGGCTGGTGCTCGCCGCCGCGCTCCTCGCGCTCGTCGTCGTGGCGAGCATCGCGATCGGTGCGAAGCAGCTGTCCGTGGGGCAGGTCTGGCACGGCCTGTTCCACGACACCGGCACCTACGGCGACGTGGTGGTGGACGACCGGCTCGCGCGGACCCTGCTCGGGCTGCTCGCCGGGGCGGCGCTCGGCCTGTCGGGGGCGGTACTGCAGGCGCTGACCCGCAATCCGCTCGCCGACCCGGGGCTGCTGGGCATCAACGCGGGCGCCTCCGCCGCGGTCGTCACCGCCATCACGTTTCTGGGCGTCACCAGCCTGAGCGGCTATGTGTGGTTCGCCTTCGCGGGCGCCGCCGTCGTGGGCGCGCTGGTGTGGTTCCTCGGCGGCAGCCGGGGCGCGACGCCCGTGCGGCTCGCCCTCGCCGGCACCGCGATCACCGCCGCGCTGTACGGCTTCGTCCAGGCCGTGATGATCATGGACGACGCGGCGCTGGGCAAGATGCGCTTCTGGACGGTCGGCTCGCTGAACTCCGCCACGGACGGCACCGTCCGGCAGGTCCTGCCGTTCTTCGCGGCCGGCACCCTGCTCGCGCTCGCTCTCGCCCGGCCGTTGAACGCGATGTCCCTGGGCGACGACACCGCCAAGGCCCTCGGCGCCCACCTCAACCGGACCCGGGCGCTGGCCATGCTCGCCGCGACCGTGCTGTGCGGAGCGGCCACTGCGGCCTGCGGGCCGATCCTGTTCGTCGGCCTGATGGTGCCGCACGTCGTGCGCTCCTTCACCGGGCCCGACCTGCGCTGGATCCTGCCGTACTCCACCGTGCTGTCGCCCGTGCTGCTGCTCGGCGCGGACGTGCTCGGGCGGATCGCCGTGCGGCCCTCGGAGCTCCAGGTCGGCGTCGTCACCGCGGTCCTGGGCGGCCCGGTCTTCATCTTCCTGGTCCGCCGGCGCCGGACGGCCCAGCTGTGAGCGGGGCGGTGAAGGTGAGGAAGACCCGGGCCCCGCGTGCGGTGCGCACGCCGGGCGGGCTGTCGCTGCGCGTCGACGTGCGCGCGCTGGTCGTCGTGGCCCTGCTGCTGGTCGCCGCGCTCGCCGCGAGCGTCGTGCTCATCGGCACCGGCGACTTCCCGATCCCCGCCGGGGACGTGGTCAGAACACTGCTGGGCGAGGGCAATCCGGGACAGGAGTTCATCGTCCGCGAGCTGCGGCTGCCGCGGGTCCTCGTCGGCCTGCTGGTCGGCGCCGCGCTGGGGCTGGGCGGTGCGCTGTTCCAGGCCGTCTCCCGCAACCCGCTGGGCAGCCCCGACGTCCTCGGTCTCGGGCAGGGCTCCACGGCCGGCGCGCTCGTGGTGATCGTCCTGATCAGCGGCAACACCGCGCAGGTCACGCTCGGCGCGCTCGCCGGCGGCCTGCTGACCGGCCTCGCCATCTATCTGCTCGCCTGGAAGCAGGGCGTGCACGGCTACCGGCTGGTCCTGGTCGGCATCGGCGTCTCGGCGGTCGCCACGGCCGTCAACGGCTACCTCATCACCAAGGCCGACCTGGTCGACGCGGCCCGTGCGATCGTCTGGATGACCGGCTCCCTGAACGGGCGCGGCTGGGAGCAGGTGTGGCCGCTGCTCGCCGTGTGCGCGGTGCTGGTGCCGCTGGTCCTCGTCAACGCGCGGGGCCTGCGGATGATGGAGATGGGCGACGACATGGCCGGCGCCCTCGGGGTGCGCGTGGAGCGGGTACGGATGCTGTTGATGGTGGCCGCCGTGCTGCTCACCGCGACCGCCACGGCCGCCGCCGGACCCGTCGGCTTCGTCGCCCTCACCGCGCCCCAGCTCGCCCGGCGGCTGACCCGCTCGCCCGGGCCGAACCTCGTGCCGTCCCTGTGCATGGGCGCCACCCTCCTGGTCGCCGCCGACCTCGCCTCGCAGCGGCTGTTCGGCGCGGACCAGCTGCCCGTCGGCGTGGTCACCGGCGTCCTCGGCGGCGTCTACCTGCTGTGGCTGCTGGTCACCGAGCGCCGGGCGGGCCGGATATGAGCGGCACGCACCAGAACACCGATAGGAGCACCGTGAACCGCCTGTCCGCCGAGAACGTCACCCTCGCCTACGACCAGCGCGTCATCGCCGAGCAGCTGTCGGTGCGGATCCCCGACCACTCCTTCACGGTGATCGTCGGCCCGAACGCGTGCGGCAAGTCGACCCTGCTGCGGGCCCTGTCGCGGATGCTGAAGCCCAGCCAGGGCCGGGTGCTGCTGGACGGCCAGGTCATCCAGTCGATGCCGGCGAAGAAGGTCGCCCGCACCCTCGGTCTGCTCCCGCAGTCGTCCGTCGCCCCGGACGGCATCACGGTCGCCGACCTCGTCGGACGCGGCCGCTACCCGCACCAGGGCCTGCTGCGCCAGTGGTCGGGCGAGGACGAGCGGGTCGTACGGGAGGCGATGGCGCAGACCGGGGTCGCCGAGCTCGCCGACCGGTACGTCGACGAGCTGTCCGGCGGGCAGCGGCAGCGGGTGTGGATCGCGATGGCCCTGGCCCAGCAGACCCCGCTGCTGCTCCTCGACGAGCCGACGACCTACCTGGACATCCAGCACCAGATCGACGTGCTCGACCTGTGCGCCGAACTGCACGAGGAGCAGGGCCGCACCCTCGTCGCCGTCCTGCACGACCTGAACCACGCCGCCCGCTACGCCACGCACCTCATCGCCCTCAAAAACGGCCGGGTCGTCGCCGAGGGCGCGCCGAAGGACATCGTCACGGCGGAGCTGGTGGAGGAGGTCTTCACCCTGCGCTGCCAGGTCATCGACGACCCGGAGACGGGCACGCCGCTGGTCGTGCCGGCCGCGCGCAAGGCCCGCGTACGGGCCTAGGGGATGTCTCGACCGGGCCGTACGGCCGGGGGGGCGGTCAGAGCAGCTTGCGGAGCCGGAAGAGGTCGACCAGGCTCGCCTCCAGCTTCACCCGGCCGGAGCCCCAGGCGCGCGCGAAGTGCAGCTCGCCGTCGACCAGGGCCACCAGATCGTCACCGGTCATCGCCAGCCGGATCTGGGCCCGCTGCGGGGGCGGGCCCTCAAGGGTGTCGTCCACCCGGATCCGGCCGCCGGTCAGCCGTCCGGCGAACGTGACGTCCAGGTCCGTGATGTGGCAGCTCACCGAGCGGTCCAGGGCCGCGGCCTCGCGGACGTCGCCCTGGGCGCGCTGCATGGTGTCCGAAAGCTTGTCGAGTGCGCTGCGGCACTCCTCGATCGTGGCCATCGCGCTCGACGGTACCGCAGGGCTTCGGGGTAGCGTCGGGGCATGAACGACACCGTCCCCGACGCCGAGGCGCGCGCGGAGGGCCCCGGGGAGCCGGAGAGGCACGACCCGGCCGGCGCCGAGGAGCCGGCGCCGCACGACCCCGCCGCCCCCGCCCCGCTGGACGTGCCCCGCGCCCCCACCGGCAACGCCGACGTCGACGCCGCCCTGGACCGGCTGGCCGACGCCGACCACCTGGCCACGGACGGGCACCTGGAGGTGTACGAGGATGTACACCGGGGGCTGCGCGACGCGCTCACCGCGCTCGACGCCCGTCCGGGACCTCCGGCGCCCTCACCGTCCCACCCGACGGCGCCCGCGTCGTCGTACCAGAGCAGGAGCTGAACCCACCGTGGCAGGAGTCGCACGTCGCCGTCTGGACGCGGAGCTGGTCCGCCGCAAGCTCGCGCGTTCGCGTGAGCACGCCAGCCAGCTGATCGCCGCGGGCCGGGTCACCGTCGGCAAGACCGTCGCGACCAAGCCCGCCACCCAGGTGGAGACCGCGGCCGCGATCGTCGTGGCCACCGACGACAACGACCCCGAGTACGTCTCCCGCGGCGGGCACAAGCTCGCCGGGGCGCTGGCGGTCTTCGTGCCGCAGGGGCTGGTCGTCGAGGGCCGGCGGGCGCTGGACGCCGGGGCGTCCACGGGCGGCTTCACGGACGTGCTGCTGCGGGCCGGGGCCGCGCACGTGGTCGCGGTGGACGTCGGGTACGGGCAGCTCGCCTGGACGCTGCAGAGCGATGAACGCGTCACCGTCAAGGACCGTACGAACGTACGCGAGTTGACGCTGGAGGCGATCGATGACAAGCCCGTGGATCTGGTCGTGGGGGATCTGTCCTTCATTCCGCTCGGTCTCGTGCTGCCCGCGCTGGTGCGGTGCGTGACGCCGGACGCCGATCTCGTGATGATGGTCAAGCCGCAGTTCGAGGTGGGGAAGGAGCGGCTGGGCAGCGGGGGTGTCGTACGGAGTCCGCAGCTGCGGGCGGAGGCCGTGCGGGGTGTGGCCGGCAGGGCGTGGGAGCTGGGACTCGGGGTGAAGGGTGTCACCGCGTCCCCGCTGCCCGGGCCGTCCGGCAATGTCGAGTACTTTCTGTGGCTGCGTGCCGGGGCGCCCGCCCTGGACCCGGCCGACGTTGACCGTGCAGTGGCGGAGGGGCCGCGTTGACCCAGAACCGAGCTCGTACTGTTTTCCTGCTCGCCCACACCGGCCGGCCGGCGGCCGTGCGCAGTGCCGAGCTCGTGGTGAAGGGCCTGCTGCGGTCCGGTATCGGGGTGCGGGTGCTTCAGGCGGAGGCGGTCGACCTGCCGCTGCCCGACGAGGTGCAGCTGGTCAAGGAGGCGACCCCGCAGTGCCTCGACGGGTGCGAGCTGCTGATCGTCCTCGGCGGTGACGGCACGCTGCTGCGCGGCGCGGAGTTCGCGCGGGCGTCCGGGGTGCCGATGCTCGGCGTCAACCTGGGCCGCGTCGGGTTCCTCGCCGAGGCCGAGCGGGACGACCTGGAGAAGGTCGTCGACCGGGTCGTGGCACGCTCCTACGAGGTCGAGGAGCGGATGACGGTCGACGTCGTCGTGCACCGCAACGGCGACATCGTGCACACCGACTGGGCGCTGAACGAGGCGGCCGTGCAGAAGGTGTCCGCGGAGCGGATGCTGGAGGTCGTACTGGAGATCGACGGCCGCCCGGTGACCGGGTTCGGCTGCGACGGGATCGTGTGCGCGACGCCGACCGGGTCGACGGCGTACGCCTTCTCCGCGGGCGGGCCGGTGGTGTGGCCGGAGGTCGAGGCGCTGCTGATGGTGCCGATCTCGGCGCACGCCCTGTTCGCCAAGCCGCTGGTGACCGCGCCGGACTCGGTGCTGGCCGTCGAGGTGCTGCCGCACGTCCCGCCGGGGGTGCTGTGGTGCGACGGACGGCGGACCGTGGAGCTGCCGCCGGGGGCGCGCGTGGAGGTGCGCCGGGGCGCGGTGCCGGTGCGGCTGGCCCGGCTGCACCACGCGTCGTTCACGGACCGGCTGGTCGCGAAGTTCGCCCTGCCCGTCTCCGGCTGGCGGGGAGCCCCTCACTAGCGCGCGCGGCGGGAGCCACCGCCGGCTCGCGCGGGTGACAAGGGCGGGGCGGTCGCACTCGCCCCGCCGGACCTCGTATGGTCTTGTGCGTGCTGGAAGAGATGCGGATACGGTCGCTCGGTGTCATCGACGACGCCGTTGTCGAGCTGTCGCCCGGATTCACCGCCGTCACCGGCGAGACGGGCGCGGGCAAGACCATGGTGGTCACCAGCCTCGGGCTGCTGCTCGGCGGGCGCGCCGACGCGGCGCTCGTGCGGCTGGGGGCCGACAAGGCGGTCGTCGAGGGCCGGATCACCGTACCCGCGGACGCCGCCGCCGTCGTACGCGCCGAGGAGGCCGGGGCCGAGCTGGACGACGGGGCGCTGCTGATCAGCCGCACCGTGTCCGCCGAGGGCCGGTCGCGGGCGCATGTCGGCGGGCGGTCGGTGCCCGTGGGACTGCTCGCGGAACTCGCCGACGACCTGGTGGCCGTGCACGGGCAGACCGACCAGCAGGGGCTGCTGAAGCTGTCCCGGCAGCGCGAGGCCCTCGACCGGTACGCCGGGGACGCGGTCGCCGTGCCGCTCGCCAAGTACCGCGAGGCGTACAAGCGGCTGCGGGCCGTCGCCGGCGAGCTGGAGGAGATCACCACCCGCGCGCGTGAGCGGGCCCAGGAGGCCGACATGCTGCGCTACGGCCTCGAGGAGATCGCCGCGGTCGAGCCGCGCGCCGGGGAGGACGCGGAGCTCGCGGAGGAGGCCGAGCGGCTCGGGCACGCCGAGGCGCTGTCCTCGGCCGCGACGGCCGCGCACGCCGCGCTCGCGGGCAACCCGGAGGACCCCGAGGGCATCGACGCCACCACCCTGGTCGCGGGCGCCCAGCGGGCCCTGGAGGCCGTCCGCTCGCACGACCCGGCGCTGGCCGCGCTCGCCGACCGGATCGGCGAGATCGGCATCCTGCTCGGCGACGTCGCCGGGGAACTCGCCGGGTACGCCGACGACCTGGACGCCGACCCGCTGCGCCTCGCCGCCGTCGAGGAGCGGCGCGCCGCGCTCACCCAGCTGACCCGCAAGTACGGCGAGGACGTGAACGCGGTCCTGGCGTGGGCCCAGCGCAGCGCGCAGCGGCTGACGGAACTAGAGGGCGACGACGAGCGGATCGAGGAGCTGACCGCCGAGCGGGACGCGCTGCGCGCCGAACTGGGCGGTCTCGCCCAGGCGCTGACCGAGGCGCGCTCCGAGGCCGCCGAGCGGTTCGCGGCCGCCGTGACGGCGGAGCTGGCGTCGCTGGCGATGCCGCACGCGCGCGTGTCGTTCGACATCCGGCAGAGCGACGATCCCGAGGGCGTCGAGGTGCACGGGCGCACGGTCGCCTACGGCCCGCACGGCGTGGACGAGGTCGAGCTGCTGCTCGCCCCGCACCCGGGTGCGCCGCCGCGGCCGATCGCCAAGGGCGCCTCCGGCGGTGAGCTGTCCCGGGTGATGCTGGCCGTGGAGGTCGTGTTCGCGGGCACGGATCCGGTGCCGACGTATCTCTTCGACGAGGTCGACGCCGGTGTCGGCGGCAAGGCCGCGGTGGAGATCGGGCGGCGGCTGGCGCGGCTCGCGAAGTCGGCGCAGGTCGTCGTGGTCACGCATCTGCCGCAGGTGGCGGCGTTCGCCGACCGGCAGCTGCTGGTGGAGAAGACCAACGACGGGTCGGTGACGCGGTCGGGGGTGAAGGTGCTGGAGGGGGAGGACCGGATTCGCGAGCTGTCGCGGATGCTGGCCGGGCAGGAGGACTCCGAGACGGCTCGGGCGCATGCGGAGGAGCTTTTGGCCACGGCTCGGGCGGACGCGTAACGCCTTGCGGCGCGATGGCCGGCGGTGCCGTGCCCTGCGGTGCCGTGCCCTGGGGCGCGCATGTGCCCGGCGTTTCGGTGAACGCCGTGGGGTGCGCTGCCCGGCGGTGCGGGGTGCCGCTGCGCCCACCCGTGCCGCCCCAGCGGCACGACTGCCCGCAGCTACGCGGGACTGGGTGGGCGCCGCTTCCGTGGCATGACTGCCCGCAGCTACGCGGGACTGGGTGGGCGCCGCTTCCGTGGCATGACTGCCCGCAGCTACGCGGGACTGGGTGGGCGCCGCTTCCGCGGCATGACTGCCCGCAGCTACGCGGGACTGGGTGGGCGCCGCTTCCGCGGCATGATTGCCCGCAGCTACGCGGGACTGGGGGGCGCCGCTTCCGGGGCACGACTGCCCGCAGCTGCGTCGGATGGGGCCCCGCTTTTGCGGCGCGACTGTCCGCAGCTTCGCAAGGAGGTGGGGTGGGGGGTCACTCGTGTGAGTGGCTTGAGGGGGCGCTCGGGTTGGGCGTGCGCCCCTTCGTTGCCGGAACGCCCGTGCGTGCTGGCATCCTTGGCGAAGTGTCGTGAGGAAACGGTGGCGTGCACCTCCTCCGCGCGATCCTTCTGTACGTTCTCTTCGTGACCGTCCGACGCCGACTCAGGAGCCCGGGCACGTGACCCCCGCGAGCAGCCCGTCACCGCACGGCCAGCCGCCGCTGCGCACCGTGCAGGTGCTGGGCGGAGGCAACGCCGGCAGCAGCGCCCATGTGCGCTCGCTGGCCGCCGGGCTCGTCGCGAGGGGCGTGAAGGTCACCGTGTGCGCCCCCTACGAGGCCGATCACGCCTACGACTTCACCGGCGCCGGCGCCGACCACGTGCCCGTGCCCCGCAGCAGCGACCCGGTGTCCGTCGCCGCGCTGCGCACCGCCTGCGCCCACGCCGACCTGGTGCACGCGCACGGGCTGCACGCCTCCTTCCGCGCCGTGCTCGCGCTCAGCGGCCGCCCCACCCCGCTCGTGGTCACCTGGCACAACCGGGTCCACGCCGAGGGGCCGCGCGCCCACCTCCTGCGGCTGCTGGAGCGGCGCGTGGTGAAGGCGGCCTCCGTGGTCCTCGGGACCAGCTCCGACCTCGTCGACCTCGCCCGCCGCACCGGCGCCCGGGACGCCCGGCTGGCCGCCGTCTCCGTGCCCGGTCCGCGCCCCGCGGCGCAGGGCGAGGAGGCCGAGCGGCGGCGGCCCAAGGTGCGGGCCGAACTCGGCGCCACCGGACGCCCGGTGCTGCTCGCGGTCGGCTCCCTGGAACGCCACCGCGGCTACGACGTCCTGCTCGACGCCGCGCACGCCTGGCGCTCCCGGGACCCGGTGCCGCTGGTCGCGATCGCCGGCGAGGGGCCGCTGCGCGCGGAACTGCAGCGCCGTATCGAGGACGAGGAACTGCCCGTGCGGCTGCTGGGGCGCCGCGACGACGTCGGCGAACTCCTCGCCGCCGCCGACCTCGCGCTGCTGCCGAGCCTGGGCGAGGCCCGCTCCGTGCTCGCCCAGGAGGCCCTCCACGCGCGCGTGCCGCTCGTCGCGACCGCCGCCGGAGGCATCCGCGAACTCGTCGGCGACGCCGCCGAACTCGTGCCGTACGGCGACGCGGCGGCGCTCGCCGCGCGTGTCTCCCGCCTGCTCGACGACCCCGCCCGCTGCGAGGACCTGCGCGCCAGGGGCGTACGGCAGGCGGCCACCTGGCCCTCGGAGGACGAGACCGTCGCCCAAGTGCTCAGCGTGTACGACGAGTTGACCGAGGCCGTGCCCCGGCTGCCGTGACCCCGCCGCGGCCCTACGGCACGTGCCGGCGGGCCCGCAGGGCCAGGCTCAGCGCGAGGACCGTCTGCGGATCGTCCAGGTCGGTGCCGAGCAACTCGCCGATGCGGGCGAGCCGGTTGTACAGCGTCTGCCGGTTCAGGTGCAGCTCGCGGGCGGTCTCCGCCTTGCGCCCGGCATGCGCCAGGTAGGTCTCCAGGGTGGGCAGCAGCGGCGGCCGCGAGCGGCGGTCGTGGTCGCGCAGCGGGCCGATCGCGCGGTCCACGAAGGCCGCGAGGTCCGGGTGGTCGCGCAGCCGCCACAGCAGCAGGTCGATGTCCAGGCGCCGGGCGTCGTACCAGGGGCGGTCGGTGAGGCCCTGCGCCGCCGTCGCCGTCTCCGCCGCGTGGCGCAGGCCCGCCGAGGCCGCCGCCCAGCCGCCCGCGACCCCGACCACCACGACCGGCGGCTGGGCCCCCGGCCGCTGCATCCCGGCCCGCTCCACGCCCGCGCGCAGCGCCGCTGCGACCCGGTCCGCGACCGCGGAGCGCTCCGACTCCGAGCGCAGGCCCAGCAGGACCAGGACCCGGCCCTCCACGGGCCGTACGCCGAGCAGCACCGGCACGCCCACCGCGGCCAGTTCCTCCGACACCGCCCGGGCCAGCACCGCCCAGCCGCCGCCGGGGGAGAGCGCGTCGCCCAGCCGCATCACCACCGGCAGCAGCGGGCCCGTGCCCGGTTTGAAGCCCAGCACCCGGGCCTGCGCCGGGGCGTCCTCGGCGGTGATCCGGCCCTCGGCCAGGTCGGTGAGGAAGTCGCCGCGCCCGCGCGCGGCCAGCTCCTCCTCCTGCCGGGCCTGCATCAGCACGACCGCGAGGATGCCCGCGGCCCGTTCGGCGGCGATCCGGTGCACGGGCGCCAGCGGGGAACGCACCGGCAGCAGCACCAGCCGCGCCCGGACCGATCCGGTCCCAGGACCGCCGCCGGGCACCTCCACCAGCACCGAACCCGACGGCGGCGGCGCCTCCTTGTGCGGGCCGCGCAGCCCCTCCCACACCTGCAGCGGATCGGTGCCCTCGGGGCCGGCCCCGGCGGCGTACAGCAGCCGCCCGTCGGCGGTCTCCAGGAAGACCGGGTTGTCGCTGAAGTCGGCCAGGATGCCGAGCACCTGGGGCACCCCGCCGCCGCCCAGCAGCGCCTCGGTGCAGCGCCGGTGGACCTCCTCCGCGCGCTGCAGCAGCGCGTAGTGGCCGTTGACGATCTCGGTGTGGATCTCCTCGGTGACCGTCACGAACGGCACCTCGCGGTGCAGTTGGACCAGCGGCAGGCCCGCCGCCCGCGCCGTCTCCACCAGCGGCGCCGGCAGCCGCGCGAACCGCGGGCCCAGCTCGACGACGAGGGCCGCGATGCCGCGCTCGGCGAGGGTGCGCACGAAGGCCCGCTGCTCGGCCGGCCGGGTGCCCAGCCCGTAGCCGGTGGTCAGCAGCAGTTCGCCGCCCTTGAGCAGGGAGGCGATGTTGGGCACCTCGCCCGCGTGCACCCAGCGCACGGTCCGGCCCAGCCGGTCGGCGCCCGCGAGCACCTCCGGGAGCCCGCTGCGCAGACCCGGCAGCTCCAGCGCCCGCTGCACGGTGATGCCGGTGCCCTGGGTGTCGAATCGGTGGTCGGTGCGGCTGTCCATGCAGCGGACGCTACCCGCGCCGGCGCCGCGGTGACATCTCCGGGCGGTCACGGAAACGATCACCGCCGGCGCGGCTCCACCTGCGACGGAAGGGAGCGGGCGGGCGCCGGGCGATCGCCCGGCGGGATTGGATGCGCGTGCATCGGGTAGCGGCGCCCGCATGGACGTCAGTGTGGTCGCCGTGGCACGTGAGGACGACAGCCCGGTCGAGGAGCCGCTGCGCATCGCGGAACTCGCCGACCGGCTCGGGTACCGGGAGGTGTGGGTCGGCGAGGGGCCGACCTGGGACGCGTTCGTGCTGGCCACCGCCATCGGCGCGGCGACCCGGCGGGTCGCGCTGACGGCGGGGCCGGTGCCGGTTTCCGTGCGCGACGCGTACTCCATCGCCCGGGGTGCCGCGGGCACCGCCGCCGTCACCGGCGGCCGGGCGGTGGGCGTGGCGATCGGCACCGCCAGCAAACGGGTCGTCGAGGGCGTGCACGGGCGGCCCCGGACCCGGCCGGCGGCCGCGCTGGAGGAGTCGGCCGCCGCGCTGCGGACCCTGCTGCACGCCGAGCCCGGCCGGCCGGTCGTCCCGGGCAGCCCGTTCCGCCGCCGCCTCGCGCCGCCCGGCGGCCCGCTGACCGTGGCCGCGTTCGGGGACCGGGCGGTCGGCATCGCCGCCGCGCACGCCGACCGGATGCTGCTCGACCTCGTCACGCCCGAGCAGGTGCGCATCCTGCGCGGCAAGCTCGACGCGGCGGCCGCCCGCGCGGGCCGTACGCCGCCCACGCTGGCCGCCTGGCTGCCGGCCGCGGTCGACCCGCGGCCGGAGCAGGTGCGGCAGGTGCTCGGCAGCATCGCCGGCTATCTGACGGTGCCGGGCTACAGCGACATGTTCCGGGCCGCCGGCTTCGGCACGGCGGTCGGCCTGGCCGCGTCCGGCGCGGGACGCGGGGAACTGCTCGACGCGCTGCCGCCCGAGGCCGCGTCCACGGTCGGTCTGGTCGGCGACCTCGCCACCGTCCGGGCCCGCGCCGGCGCGTACGCCGACGCGGGCCTCGACGAGATCGCCCTGGTGCCGGCCACGGCCGGGGACCCGGGAGGGGAGCGGACGCTGGGCGCGCTCAGGCCGGCCTGATGTTGTGGTTGAAGCGGAAGACGTTGTCCGGGTCGTAGCGCCTCTTCACCTCGCCCAGACGGCGGGCGTTGTCGGTGCCGAGACCGGCCACCACCCGGTCGGCGCCCTCGTCGCCGATGAAGTTGAGGTACACCGCGCCGGTGCTCCACGGCCGGACCGCGGCGCGCACGTCACGCACCCAGGCCATGGCCTGCTCGTCGTCCCCGGGGTTCTCCCAGATCCCGAACGGGTGCGTCGCCCAGGGCGCGTTGCGGTACGGCACCGGGTACTCGGCGGGACCGGCCGCGATCGCGCCGCCCTGCGGGAAGATGATGTGCTGGGTGCCCGTCGGCACGGGCATGCCGTCGGCCAGGCCGCAGAAGACGTCCACCAACGCGTCGGGCAGACCGGTCAGATACTCCGCCGACCAGTAGTTCCGCATCCCCGGCGGATCGTCGAGCATGCACTGGACGTCCGGGTACGGCACCGGCCCCACGATCTCCCCCTCGTGCGGCAGCGCCAGCAGCGGCTCGGCCAGCCGCCGCAGCCCCTCCTCGCCGCCCACGTAGGTCACCAGCGCACCGCACAGCAACTTGCCGACCAGGTCCGGCGGTACGAACGGCTCCGGCGGGCCGGTGAAGTACAGCACCGCACCGCTCACCTCGTCGGGGCCGGTGCGGATGATCTCGCGGAAGGCGCGGACGACGTCCGGGCCCGCCGTCGGCAGGAACAGCACCATCGCGATGGTGAACCGGGGCAGTTCGTGCAGCCGCAGCGTGAGCGCGGTGGCGACGCCGAAGTTGCTGCTGCCACCGTGCAGTGCCCAGAACAGGTCCGGGTGCTCGTCCGCGTCCGCGTGGACGGGCGAGCCGTCGGCCGTGACCAGGTCGGCGCCGAGCAGGTTGTCCACGGCCAGCCCGAAGGCGCGGTCCAGCCAGCCCGTGCCGCCGCCGAGGACGAAGCCGCCGACGCCGGTGGTGGAGGCCCGCCCGCCGGTGGTGGCCAGCCCGTAGGGGTGGGTCGCCCGGTCCAGGTGGCTCATCGTGGCGCCGCCTTGCACGCGGACCGTGCGGGCGTCGGGATCGACGCTCACCTCGTGCATCCGGCGCAGATCCACGACCAGCGCGCCGTCGCCGACGGCCATGCCCGCCACGCTGTGCCCGCCGCCGCGCACGGCGATCGGCAGGTCCAGGTCCCGGGCGCAGCGCACGGCCCGTACGACGTCCTCCGGGCGGGCGCACTGGGCGATCACCGCCGGACGCCGGTCGATCATGGCGTTGAAGACGGCCCGGGCGTCGTCGTAGCCCGGGTCGCCGGGAGCGAACACGTCGCCGACCAGATCCTCGCGCAACGCGGCCACGGCCGCGCCCGCCTTCGAAGGGGAAGCCATGGCCGCCCCCCTTTCCGCAGGGGCAACAGTGTGCCTCCCAGCCTAGGCGGGCCCGGGGCGGCCCACCTGCTGGGCGGAGCGGCCGCCGGCCGCGTCCGTCACACGCCGTTCCCGTCGCCGCCGTACGCCGGCGACGGGAACGGACAGCGGGTCAGCCGCCGTACGCGCCGGACGCCGTCAGGCGCAGCGCCGTGTCGATCAGCGGGACGTGGCTGAAGGCCTGCGGGAAGTTGCCCACCTGGCGCTTGAGGCGCGGGTCCCACTCCTCGGCCAGCAGACCCAGGTCGTTGCGCAGGGAGAGCAGCTTCTCGAACAGCTTGCGGGCCTCGTCCACGCGGCCGATCATCGCCAGGTCGTCGGCCATCCAGAAGGAACACGCGAGGAAGGCGCCCTCGTCGCCCGGAAGGCCGTCGACGCCCGCGTGCGCGCCCTCGGTGGGGTAGCGCAGGATGAACCCGTCCGGCGTGGACAGCTCCCGCTGGATCGCCTCGATCGTGCCGATCACGCGCTTGTCGTCCGGCGGCAGGAAGCCCATCTGCGGGATCAGCAGCAAGGAGGCGTCCAGCTCCTGGGAGCCGTAGGACTGTGTGAAGGTGTTGCGCTCCTTGTCGTAGCCCTTCTCGCACACCTCGCGGTGGATGTCGTCGCGCAGTTCCTTCCAGCGCTCCAGCGGGCCGTCGGCCTCGCCGGACTCCAGCAGCTTGATGGTGCGGTCGACGGCGACCCAGGCCATCACCTTGGAGTGCACGAAGTGCCGGCGCGGCCCGCGCACCTCCCAGATGCCCTCGTCCGGCTCCTGCCAGTGCTTCTCCAGGTAGCTGATCAGCTTCAGCTGGAGCAGCGAGGCGTAGTCGTTGCGGGCCAGGCCCGTCATGTGGGCCAGGTGCAGCGCCTCGGTGACCTCGCCGTACACGTCCAGCTGGAGCTGGTGCGCGGCGCCGTTGCCGACCCGCACCGGGGCGGACTTCTCGTAGCCCGGCAGCCAGTCCAGCTCCGCCTCGCCGAGCTCGCGCTCGCCGGCGATGCCGTACATGATCTGCAGGTTCTCCGGGTCGCCGGCCACCGCGCGCAGCAGCCACTCGCGCCAGGCGCGGGCCTCCTCGCGGTAGCCGGTGCGCAGCAGCGAGGACAGGGTGATCGCGGCGTCGCGCAGCCAGGTGTAGCGGTAGTCCCAGTTGCGGACACCGCCGATGTCCTCGGGCAGGGACGTGGTGGGGGCCGCCACGATGCCGCCCGTGGGGGCGTAGGTCAGCGCCTTGAGCGTGATCAGGGAGCGGATCACGGCCTCCCGGTAGGGGCCGTGGTACGTACACTGCTCGACCCACTCGCGCCAGAAGTCCTCCGTCGCCTCCAGCGACTGCTCCGGCTCCGGCAGCGGCGGCGGCTCCTTGTGCGAGGGCTGCCACGAGATGGTGAACGCGATCCGGTCACCGGGCGCGACGGTGAAGTCGGAGAACGTGGTCAGCGACTTGCCGTAGGTCTCGACCTCGGTGTCGTACCAGACCGAGTCCGGGCCGGCCACGGCGACGGTGCGGCCCTCGTGCTTGTGCACCCACGGCACCACCCGGCCGTAGGAGAACCGCATCCGCAGCGCCGAGCGCATGGGGACGCGGCCGGAGACGCCCTCGACGATCCGGATCAGCTGCGGGGCGCCGTCACGCGGGGGCATGAAATCGGTCACCCGGACCGTGCCGCGTGGGGTGTCCCACTCGGATTCGAGGATCAGCGAGTCGCCGCGGTAGCTGCGCCGGGCCGCGGTGGGCGGCTGCTGGTCGGGAGCGTGGGCCGGGCCGAGCCGCCAGTACCCGTGCTCCTCGGTGCCCAGCAGGCCGGCGAAGATGGCGTGCGAGTCGAAGCGCGGCAGGCAGAGCCAGTCCACCGTGCCGTCACGGCAGACCAGCGCCGCTGTCTGCATGTCTCCGATGAGTGCGTAGTCTTCGATGCGCCCGGCCACGTGCAACTCCAGTCGAACGGCCACGCCGCCCCGCGTGCGCGGGGCTGTCGCTAGTGCGGTCAAGGGGTCGTTGTAAAGCGTCGTTGAGCGGTGAAGCAAAGCAGCCGCTCAGCCGCGATGGCAAAACGACAATTTCTGCTCAACGAACTGACGAGCTCTCGTTGTTCCGGTGATGTACGGGCGGGGGGTGGTGCCGTGGTACCCGGCCGGGCTCGGCAGCGAGTGTCCGAGCAGGATACGACGGGACCGGAGGGTCCGCGTTCCCCTCAGGGCAACGTGCATCCACCGAACGAGTGACCATCGGGTGAGAAACATGTGACCGGTACGTGCCGGTGCGCGCGCGTGCGCGGAGCGTGGCCGGAAGCCATCGGCGTCGGTCGCTGATACCCTGGTAGCCCGTGGACCGGTGGGAGTAGAACCCCCGAACCGCAGCGACGGCACCCCCGGACATCCGGAGCGGCGGCCGACCCGCACCCCCAGACCGCGACCACGGGAGCCCCCCTTTGGCCATGCCGCCCAAATCAACGACGACCAAGCACATCTTCGTCACCGGGGGTGTCGCCTCCTCTCTCGGCAAGGGGCTGACCGCCTCCAGCCTCGGCATGCTGCTCAAGGCCCGGGGCCTGCGCGTCGTCATGCAGAAGCTCGATCCGTACCTCAACGTCGATCCGGGCACGATGAACCCCTTCCAGCACGGTGAGGTGTTCGTCACCAACGACGGCGCGGAGACCGACCTGGACATCGGACACTACGAGCGCTTCCTCGACCGCGACCTGGACGGCTCCGCCAATGTCACTACAGGCCAGGTCTACTCCACGGTGATCGCCAAGGAGCGCCGCGGCGAGTACCTCGGTGACACCGTGCAGGTCATCCCGCACATCACCAACGAGATCAAGCACCGCATCCGGCGCATGGCGACCGACGAGGTCGACGTCGTCATCACCGAGGTCGGCGGCACGGTCGGCGACATCGAGTCGCTGCCGTTCCTGGAGACGGTCCGCCAGGTCCGCCACGAGGTCGGCCGGGACAACGTCTTCGTCGTGCACATCTCGCTCCTGCCCTACATCGGCCCCTCGGGCGAGCTGAAGACCAAGCCGACCCAGCACTCGGTGGCCGCGCTGCGCAACATCGGCATCCAGCCGGACGCCATCGTGCTGCGGTGCGACCGCGAGGTGCCCACCGCGATCAAGCGGAAGATCTCGCTGATGTGCGACGTCGACGAGGCCGCCGTGGTGGCCTGCCCCGACGCCCGCTCGATCTACGACATCCCGAAGGTCGTCCACTCCGAGGGCCTGGACGCCTATGTCGTGCGCAAGCTCGACCTGCCGTTCCGCGACGTCGACTGGACCACCTGGGACGACCTGCTGGACCGCGTCCACAACCCCGAGCACGAGATCACCCTCGCCCTGGTCGGCAAGTACATCGACCTGCCCGACGCCTATCTGTCGGTCACCGAGGCGCTGCGCGCCGGCGGCTTCGCCAACCGCGCCCGGGTGAAGATCAAGTGGGTCACCTCCGACGACTGCAAGACCCCGGCCGGCGCCAAGGCGCAGCTCGCGGACGTCGACGGCATCTGCATCCCCGGCGGCTTCGGCGACCGCGGTGTGCTCGGCAAGGTCGGCGCGATCCGCTACGCCCGCGAGAACAAGATCCCGCTGCTCGGCCTGTGCCTGGGCCTGCAGTGCATCGTGATCGAGGCCGCGCGCAACCTGGCCGACATCCCGGACGCCAACTCCACCGAGTTCGACCCGGCCACCGCCCACCCGGTCATCTCCACCATGGCCGAGCAGATGGACATCGTCGCCGGTGAGGGCGACATGGGCGGCACCATGCGGCTCGGCATGTACCCGGCGAAGCTGGCCGAGGGCTCGATCGTGCGCGAGGTCTACGACGGCAAGGAGTACGTCGAGGAGCGCCACCGCCACCGCTACGAGGTGAACAACGCCTACCGCGCGGAGCTGGAGAAGAAGGCGGGCATCCTGTTCTCCGGCACCTCCCCGGACGGCAAGCTCGTCGAGTACGTCGAGTACCCGCGTGAGACGCACCCCTACCTGGTGGCCACCCAGGCCCACCCGGAGCTGCGCTCGCGTCCGACGCGTCCGCACCCGCTGTTCGCCGGCCTCGTGAAGGCGGCGGTCGAGCGGCAGAATTCGAAGTAACACACCCAGTTGTACGGTTGCCGGGGTGCCCTCCTTCAACGGTGGGCACCCCGGTTTTGTACCTCGCCGTCGTTCGTGCGGTGGCTCGTTTGCGTAGGACATGCGGAAGGACAGGGCATGACGATCAAGGACACCCCCGAGGAGTGGGAGATCCGCGCGACCCGGACCCCGTTCACCGGGGCCAAGACCTCGGTCCGCACGGACGACGTGGTCATGCCCGACGGCTCCGTGGCCTCGCGCGACTACCAGGTCCACCCCGGCTCGGTCGCCGTCCTCGCCCTGGACGAGGAGGACCGGGTGCTGCTGATCAACCAGTACCGCCACCCGGTGCGGCACAAGCTGTGGGAGATCCCGGCCGGACTGCTCGACGTGCCCGGCGAGAACCCGCTGCACGCCGCCCAGCGCGAGCTGTACGAGGAGGCCCACGTCAAGGCCGAGGACTGGCGGGTGCTCACCGACGTGTACACCACGCCCGGCGGCTGCGACGAGGCCGTACGGATCTTCCTCGCGCGCGGGCTGTCCGAGGCGGAGGGCGAGCGGTTCGCGGCCGAGCACGAGGAGACGGACATGCAGCACGCGCGCGTGCCGCTGCAGGAGCTGGTGCGCGGCATCCTCGCGGGGGAGCTGCACAACACCTGCCTGGTGGTCGGGGTGCTGTCCCTGGTCGCCGCCCGGCAGGGGGACGGTGTGGACTCCCTGCGGCCGGCGCTGGCGCCGTGGCCGGCGCGGCCGTTCGAGGCGTAGCCCTGCCGCGGTGGTCGAGGCGTAGGCCGCCGCGATCGTCGAGGCGCAGGTCTGCTGTCTGCCGCGCGCGGGGGTCTTCTGCCGCAGGGTTCGTCCTACGATCCGTTGATCCGATCAGGGGACTCCTGCTCCGCTACCGGCCTGCTCCGCCGGGAACGTTGCAGAGCGTGAACTAGGCTCTGCATACGCCCGATCGATTGGTCCCGTCGGGCGCCGGCGTGCGGTGGAACGGGAGCGTGGCCCGTGACGGAACAGGCGGTGGACGAGGGCGGTGTGCGGCTGTCGGCGAAGGCGCCGGCGGACGGTGTGTTCCTGGGCCGTACACGGGAGTTGAAGGAACTGCGCGCCGACATCGAGCGCGCGGGACTGGACACGCTCAGCGGGAAGAAGGCGCCCCGCGCGCGTGTGCTGCTCATCGCCGGCCGCCCCGGCTCCGGCCGCACCGCCCTCGCCGAGGAACTGGTCCGGCAGGTCGCGCACCGTTACGAACACGGGGTGCTGCGCGTCCGGCTCAGCGAGACCGACGGCACGCCCGTCCCCGTGGGGCGGGCCGCCCGTGAGCTGCTGAACGCGCTGGAGCGGACCGTGCCCCCGGGCGCCGGTGACGACGATCTGACCGAGGCGCTGCGCGACGCGCTCGCCGACCGCCGCACGCTGCTCCTCCTGGACGACGCGGCGGGCGCCGAGCAGGTCGACGCGCTGCTGCCGGACAACCCCGGCTGCCTGGTGGTCGCCGTGTCGGCCGGGCCGCTCACCGGCATCGCCGATGTGCGGCCCTGCACCCTGGGCGGGCTGGACACCAAGTCCGCAGTGGAGCTGCTGTCCGGCCGGATCGACCCCGTCCGCGTCACCGTCGACCCGCGGGCGGCGGAGGGGCTGGTCGAGGAGTGCCAGGCCCATCCCGCCGCGCTCACCCTGGCCGCGGGCTGGCTCACCGTCCGGCCCAAGGCGGCGGTCGCCGACCTCGCCAAGCAGCTGCGCGCCGAGGGCGACGAGACGGCCCCGCTCGCGCGCGTCTTCAAGCTCCTCTACACCGCGCTGCCCGCCCCGGCCGCCCGGATACTGCGACTGCTCGCGCTGGCCCCCGCCGGGCCCGTCGACCCGCACACCGCGTCCGCGCTGGCGGGCTGCTCGGTGAGCGGCGCCCGCACCACCCTGGACGACTTCGTCCGCTTCGGCCTGCTGCGGCCCGTTCCCTCGCCGGTGCCCGAGTACGAGATCCCCGGCTTTCTGCACCCTCTGCTCCGGGCGCTCACCGAGACCCTGGACCGCCCGGCCGAGCTGCAGCTGGCCCGCGCCCGCATGCTGGAGCGGACCGTGCGGCTGCTGCAGTCCTGCCGCGCGATCACCGAGACCGACAGCCCGCAGGCGCGCGAGAAGCTCCTCGGCATGCCCCGCGCCCTGCGCTTCCCCAGCCCCCGGGCCGCCGAGGAGTGGCTGCGTGTCCGCCGCCCGGCGCTGCTGGGCGCCGCCCGCCTCGCGGTCGCCGACGGGGAACTGGACACCCTGGCCAGGCGGCTGCTGTCGCAGCTGGTGCGGGCGATGGTCGCGCACTTCGGCACCCGAGCCGCCGCGCCGGACCTGTACGGCGTCCACCGGCTCGTCCTCGACGTGGCCGAGCGGCGCGACCTGCCCCGGGAGCAGGCCGCCGCGCTGCTGAACCTGGCCGACCTGGACGCCCAGACCGGGCGGACGAACGAGGCTCTGCTGCGATATCGCGCAGCTTTGGACGCCGGTCGCAGAGCAAATGACCCGTACGCGACCGGTCGCGCAATGGAATCCGTAGGTGGTGCGCATCTGGAGCTGGGGGACTACGAGCGGGCCGCCGACTGGTTCGGTCGCGCCCTCGGGCAGCGCCTGGCCCGCGCCGAGCACGCGGACGCGGCCCGGCTGTACGGCCGTATCGCCACCGCGCACACCTACGCGGGCCGCTACGGCGAGGCGCTGCGGAACTGGCGGGCGGCCGCAGCCGGGCATCGGCGGTGCGGCGATCTGGCCGCGCACGCGCGGGCGTTGAGCGAGCTGGCCCGGGTGCAGGAGTACGCCGGGCGGCCGGTGGAGTCGCTGCGCACCTGCAAGGAGGCGGTGGAGTGGGCGCGCCGCGCCGAGGACGTCCGGTTGCAGGCCGCGCTGCACCTGCGGATCGCCGACACCTTCGACCGTCTCGGCGATCCGGTGACCGCCGGCGTCCACCGCGGGACGGCCGAGCGCATGCTCGCGGAGGAGGGCGAAGAGGGCCCTCCGGGCCTCGACCAGGGGAAACATGCGGGGAATGCCTGCGAAATCCGTAGTGCATCCGCAGAAGATTGATGCAATGAAAGGCTAGACAGCTGGAACGCCTTCATTAGACTGGCTCTGCCGCTCGTTCTCCTGCGGTGCATCCCGGTGTGCCCCCGCATGCCTGGGTATGTCTAGTAATGCCCCTGTTTCCCCTGAGCCAAGGACCGTGATCGACGTGAAGGTCGGCATCCCCCGCGAGGTCAAGAACAACGAGTTCCGGGTGGCCATCACCCCCGCCGGCGTGCACGAGCTGGTGCGCAACGGCCACCAGGTGGTCATCGAGCGCAACGCCGGCGTCGGCTCGTCGATCACGGACGACGAGTACGTCGCCGCCGGTGCCCAGATCCTGGAGACGGCCGACGAGGTCTGGGCCGCCGCCGACCTGCTGCTGAAGGTCAAGGAGCCCATCGCGGAGGAGTACCACCGCCTCCGCAAGGACCAGATCCTCTTCACCTACCTGCACCTGGCCGCCTCCAAGGAGTGCACGGACGCGCTCATCGAGTCCGGCACCACGGCCATCGCCTACGAGACCGTCGAGCTGCCCAGCCGCGCCCTGCCGCTGCTCGCCCCGATGTCCGAGGTCGCGGGCCGGCTCGCCCCGCAGGTCGGCGCCTACCACCTGATGCGCGCGGCCGGCGGCCGCGGCGTGCTGCCCGGCGGCGTCCCCGGCGTGACCCCGGCCAAGGCCGTCGTCATCGGCGGTGGCGTCTCCGGCTGGAACGCCACCCAGGTCGCCGTCGGCATGGGCTTCGACGTCACCCTGCTCGACCGCGACATCAACAAGCTGCGCGAGGCCGACAAGATCTTCGGTACGAAGGTCAAGGCGATCATGTCCAACTCCTTCGAGCTGGAGAAGGCCGTCCTCGACGCCGACCTCGTCATCGGCGCCGTCCTCATCCCGGGTGCCAAGGCCCCCAAGCTCGTCACCAACGAGCTGGTCGCCCGCATGAAGCCGGGAAGTGTCCTTGTCGACATCGCGATCGACCAGGGCGGCTGTTTCGAGGACTCGCACCCGACCACGCACGCCGAGCCGACCTTCAAGGTCCACAACTCGGTCTTCTACTGCGTCGCCAACATGCCCGGCGCGGTGCCGAACACCTCCACCAACGCCCTCACCAACGCGACGCTGCCGTACATCGTGTCTCTGGCCAACAACGGCTGGGTGGAGGCGCTGCGCCGTGACGCCGCGCTGGCCAAGGGCCTCAACACCCACGACGGCAAGGTCGTTTACAAGGAGGTCGCCGAGGCGCACGGCCTGGAGCACGTGGAGCTCGACTCCCTGCTCGGCTGAGCCACAAGGCGATTCGTCAACACGACTCGTCAACACCGCGCATCCGGCCGGACCTTGCCCGACAAGGTCCGGCCGGATGTGTGTATGGTCACTTTGCGGCTCTCGGTCAACTCGCCTCGAACGTAACCCTTCGACCGATTCGCACACCGGTGAAACCTGCTGTGCGACGGCCGTACGCCCTTGACAGCGGGATGTTTCATTGCCGACACATCGGGCCGGGTCCGGCGGATTGTGTTGCTGCGGACGCCCGACACGCCATAGAGTCGCCAACCGTCGGCATGGTGCCACGCTGACCTTGTCTAGAAGTTTCCTGGTCACCAAGGAGGTAAGACGACTTGTGAATGAGTCGACATTTTCTCCCGGGGGTGGTCAACCAGGAACGCCTGCGCGGGGCCAGGGCCCCACGGGGCTCGAGGCTGTCGGCTCCGTCGCTGTCCGAACCTTCGCAGCCCACCAGAGCCAGAACAGCCCCCACACGGCTCTGTCAGCACACCAGAGCATGGACGGTCATCACGTGAACGCCATGGCCGGCGACGGAAGTGGCGCGCCCCACAACCACTTCGCCGACTACGACGAACTGCCCGAAGGGCACTTCTACGATCCTGACGCCGAGTACGAGCCCGACCCCGAGTACGCGGCCACCCTCGCGCCCGACGCCGCGCGTCAGCGCCGCGAGCGCGTCGGCCCGACCGGGCGCCCGCTGCCGTACTTCCCGATCCCGGGCCCGCTGACCGACCACGGCCCCGCGAAGATCATCGCGATGTGCAACCAGAAGGGCGGCGTCGGCAAGACCACGTCGACCATCAACCTGGGTGCCGCGCTCGCGGAGTACGGCCGTCGTGTGCTGCTCGTGGACTTCGACCCGCAGGGCGCGCTGTCGGTGGGACTCGGCGTGAACCCGATGGAGTTGGACCTCACCGTCTACAACCTGCTCATGGAGCGGGGCATGTCCGCGGACGAGGTCCTGCTGAAGACGGCGGTCCCCAACATGGACCTGCTGCCCAGCAACATCGACCTGTCCGCGGCCGAGGTCCAGCTGGTCAGCGAGGTCGCCCGCGAGTCGACGCTGCAGCGCGCGCTCAAGCCCCTGCTGCCGGACTACGACTTCATCATCATCGACTGCCAGCCCTCGCTCGGCCTGCTCACCGTGAACGCGCTCACCGCGGCGCACAAGGTGATCGTGCCGCTGGAGTGCGAGTTCTTCGCGCTGCGCGGTGTCGCGCTGCTGACCGAAACGATCGAGAAGGTCCAGGAGCGGCTCAACCCCGACCTGGAGCTCGACGGCATCCTCGCCACGATGTACGACTCGCGCACGGTGCACAGCCGCGAGGTGCTCGCCCGCGTGGTCGAGGCGTTCGACGACCACGTGTACCACACGGTCATCGGGCGCACGGTGCGCTTCCCGGAGACCACGGTCGCCGGTGAGCCGATCACCACCTACGCCTCCAACTCCGTCGGCGCCGCCGCCTACCGCCAGCTCGCCAGGGAGGTGCTCGCCCGGTGTCACGCCGAGTGAGTCTGCCGGGGGCCGACGAACTCTTCCGTACGACAGGGGGTATGGCGCTCCAGCCGTCCACTCCCCGGCGCGCAGGCGAGGCCCGGGTGCCCGCTCCCGCGGGGGAGAGCGACGCCGCCGCGGTCGCCGCGCCCGAGGACGCGCCGCAGTCCGTGCCGGCGCAGGGCGGGGACGGCGACGGCGTGGAGCACGTCGCGGCCGACGCGGAGCCGGGCGAGGAGTCCCGCAGCCGGGCGTCGACGGCGCCGGAGCGGTCGGCGCGGCGCAGGGCGGCGCAGCAGGAAGGTTCTGCCACCGCTGCGGCGGGGAACGCCGCCGCCGAGCCCCGACGGCGGGGACGGGCCGCACGACGGCCCAGTGGGCGCGAGCGGCACGACGAGAAGATCACCGTCTATGTCTCCGCCGAGGAGCTGATGGACCTCGAGCACGCCCGTCTGGTGCTGCGCGGCGAGCACGGTCTGGCCGTGGACCGCGGCCGCATCGTCCGTGAGGCCGTCGCCGTCGTCCTCGCCGACCTGGAGACCCGCGGCGACGCCAGCATCCTCGTACGCCGCCTGCGCGGGCGCTAGCGATACCCTTCGGGGGCCATGACCTCGAACGACCCCGCCACCTCCGGCCCACCGGCCCGCCGCCGCCCTCTGGGCCGGGGCCCGGGCACGGACGGCGCCCCGGAGGCAGCGGGCGGTGCGGGGGCGCCCGCGGGCGCCGGGACCGCCGGGGAGGCGGCGCCGGCGAGTGCGGGCGCGGCCGGTGCGCAGGCGCCCGACGGCGAGCACGCGCCGGCCGAGTACGACGTGCGGTCGGCGGTCACCGACCCGAGCCCTGCCCCCCAGGACGACGCAACGGGCCTGCCGGCGGGCGCGGACGCCGTCTCCACCCGCGATGACGACGGCACCCCCGATGACGACGGTGCCCCCGGTGAGGGCGCGGCCCCTGTCGGCGACGGGGTGTTCACGGTGCGGCTGGCCAACTTCGAGGGGCCGTTCGATCTGCTGTTGCAGCTCATCTCGCGGCACAAGCTCGATGTCACCGAGGTCGCCCTGTCGCGGGTGACCGACGAGTTCATGGCGCACATCCGGGCCATGGGGCCGGACTGGGACCTGGACCAGACGACCGAGTTCCTCGTCGTCGCCGCCACGCTGCTCGACCTGAAGGCGGCCCGGCTGCTGCCCGCCGCCGAGGTGGAGGACGAGGCCGACCTCGCCCTGCTGGAGGCGCGGGACCTGCTGTTCGCCCGCCTGCTGCAGTACCGCGCCTACAAACAGATCGCCGACATCTTCAGCGAGCGCCTGGACGACGAGGCCCGGCGCTACCCCCGTACCGTCGGCCTGGAGCCCCAGCACGCCGAGCTGCTGCCGGACGTCGTCATCAGCATCGGCCCCGAGGGCTTCGCCCGGCTCGCCGTCAAGGCGATGCAGCCGAAGCCCAAGCCGCAGGTGTACGTCGACCACATCCACGCCCCGCTCGTCAGCGTGCAGGAACAGGCGCAGGTCGTCGTCGCCCGGTTGAAGGAGCTCGGCGAGGCCAGCTTCCGCACCCTCGTCGCGGACACCGACGACACCCTCACCGTCGTCGCCCGCTTCCTCGCCCTGCTGGAGCTGTACCGCGAGAAGGCCGTCGCCCTGGAGCAGGAGACCGCGCTGGGCGAGCTGACCGTGCGCTGGACCGGGGACGAGGACACGGCCCCCCGGGTCACCGACGAGTTCGACCGGGCACCCGAGAAGCCCGAGGAGGAGAAGAAGGCGTGAGCGGGGAGAGCAGCGCGGCCCCGGCGGGGCCGCGGACCGTCGCCGGGCTGGACCTCAAGCCCGCGCTGGAGGCCGTGCTCATGGTCGTCGACGAACCGGCGACCGAGGAGCACCTGGCGAAGATCCTGGAGCGGCCGAAGCGGCAGATCGCCGACGCCCTGCGGGAACTCGCCGACGAGTACACCGTGCAGGGCCGCGGCTTCGAGCTGCGCTATGTCGCGGGCGGCTGGCGCTTCTACACCCGCCCCGCCTACGCGGCCGCCGTGGAACGGCTCGTCCTGGACGGCCAGACCGCCCGCCTCACCCAGGCCGCCCTGGAGACCCTGGCCGTGGTCGCCTACCGCCAGCCGGTCAGCCGCAGCCGCGTCTCCGCCGTCCGCGGGGTCAACTGCGACGGCGTGATGCGCACCCTGCTGCAGCGCGGTCTCGTCGAGGAGGCGGGCACGGAACCCGAAACAGGTGCGATCCTGTACAGGACGACGAACTACTTCCTGGAGCGGATGGGCCTGCGCGGCCTGGACGAGCTCCCGGAACTCGCGCCCTTCCTCCCGGAGGCGGAGGCGATCGAGGCGGAGACCCAGGAAGGGGTTCCGTCGTTCGACCCGGACGCTCCCGATGACGAGCCGGGCGCCGTCCGGGGCCTCCCGGACACCGACGAAGACGACCAGACGGAACATTGATGCGAAGCAGCAGCGGCAGGAACAGCAGCGGAAACAACGGCGGGAGCCGTGGTGGCAACAGCGGCGGCCGCGGCGGAAGCAGCGGGGGCCGCGGGAACTACCGCGGCGCCGGCAACAACCGCGACGACAAGCAGGGAGGCCGTCCCAGGAAGCCGCGTCCCGAGGAGCGGCGCTACGACGTCGGCCCCGGCGCGACGCAGGACGGTCCGAAGTCCGGCCGGGGCCCCTCGGCCCGCGGCGGTGCCAAGGGCGGCCCCAAGCAGGGGCAGCGCTCCGGCGGCCGTCCGGCCCCCGCGCGCTCGCGTGAGTACGAGACCCGTACCGAGGAGCGCAACCGCGAGCGCTACGCGGGCAAGAAGGACGTCAAGCTGCCGAAGACCTTCCCCGGCGCCGAGCAGGAGGGCGAGCGGCTGCAGAAGGTGCTGGCGCGCGCCGGCTTCGGCTCCCGCCGCGCCTGCGAGGACCTGATCGACGAGGCGCGCGTCGAGGTCAACGGCGAGATCGTCACCGAGCAGGGCAAGCGGGTCGACCCGGAGAAGGACGAGATCAAGGTCGACGGTCTGACCGTCGCGACCCAGCGCTACCAGTTCTTCTCGCTGAACAAGCCGGCCGGCGTCGTCTCCACCATGGAGGACCCCGAGGGCCGCCAGTGCCTGGGCGACTACGTCACCAACCGCGAGACCCGGCTCTTCCACGTCGGCCGCCTCGACACCGAGACCGAGGGTGTCATCCTGCTCACCAACCACGGCGAGCTGGCGCACCGGCTGACCCACCCGAAGTACGGCGTGAAGAAGACCTACCTCGCGCACATCGTCGGCCCCATCCCGCGCGACCTGGGCAAGCAGCTCAAGGACGGCATCCAGCTGGAGGACGGGTACGCCCGCGCCGACCACTTCCGCGTGGTGGAGCAGACCGGCAAGAACTACCTGGTCGAGGTCACGCTGCACGAGGGCCGCAAGCACATCGTGCGCCGCATGCTGGCCGAGGCCGGCTTCCCGGTCGACAAGCTGGTCCGTGTCGCCTTCGGCCCGATCACCCTGGGCGACCAGAAGTCGGGCTGGCTGCGCCGCCTGTCCAACACCGAGGTCGGCATGCTGATGAAGGAAGTCGACCTGTAAAGCGCGTTGCGGTGATCACCATCCCCCTTTATTGTCATGGTGACGATAAAGGGGGATGGTGATTTCATGTCCAAGCGAGCCGCCACCGGCGCACTCCTCGGCCTCGCCCTCGGGGACGCCCTGGGTTACCCGACCGAGTTCAAGACCGTGCCGCTGATCCTGTCGACGTTCGGGCCCTGGCGGGAGATGGACCTGCCGCAGCGGGCCTTCGTCACCGACGACACCCAGATGACCCTCGCCCTCGGACGCGGCCTGCGCACCGCCATGGACCGTGGCTACCTCGCGCCCAAGCGGCTGGAGCGGCCCGTGCGGGAGGAGTTCGTCGACTGGTACCAGTCGCCGGACAACAACCGCGCCCCCGGCACCACCTGCCTGCGCGCCTGCAGCCTGCTCAAGGAGGAGGGCCGCGCCTGGCAGGACGCCAGCCAGATCCACTCCAAGGGCTGCGGCGCCAACATGCGCGTCGCGCCGGTCGGCCTCGCGCCCGGCCTGAGCGAGGCGCAGCGCTCCGGCGCCGCCCAGCTCCAGGCCGCCCTCACCCACGGCCACCCCACGGCCCTCGCCGCCTCCGACCTCACCGCGCACGCCGTCCACCTGCTCGCGCAGGGGGCCGACCCGACCGCCCTGGTCGGGCTGCTGCGGTCGTACGCCCTCGACCGGCGCACCCACTACGACCACACCTGGCTCGGCGACCTGTGGACCCGCAGCCAGGACCCCACGCCCGAGCACTTCATCGCGCGCGGCTGGGACGAGTGCCTGGCGATCCTCGAACGGCTGCAGGACGCCGTGCGGACCGTCTCGCCGGAGACCGACCCGTGCCTGGCCACCGGAGAGGGCTGGATCGCCGAGGAGGCGCTGGCCACCGGGCTGCTGTGCTTCCTGCTCTTCCCCGACGAGCCGGTGACCGCCCTGCGCCGCGCCGCGTGCACGTCCGGCGACTCCGACTCCCTCGCCTGCCTGGCCGGCGCCTTCGCGGGGGCGTACCTGGGCGCCGACGCCTGGCCGGCCGCGTGGGCGGAGCGCATCGAGTACCGCAGCGAGCTGCTGGCCCTCGGTTCGCTGTGGGACGCCTGAGCGGACGGCCCCGCGCCGGGTACCCGGTGCCCCGGGAGCCGTACGACGAAGGGCGTGACCATGGGCGGCAAGGACATCGGCGATCTGCTCGGCGGCGCCCTCGGCGGCCGCGGCGGCACCGGGAGCACGGCCCTGCTGGTGGGCGCCCTGTTCAAGGCCGCCGACGGCGGCAATCCGCTGGACACCCTGCTGGGGGCGCTCGCCGGCGCGGGCCTCGGCGAGCAGACGCGCTCCTGGGTCGGCTCCGGTGAGAACCGGTCCGTGACCGGCGACGAGCTGCAGCGGGCGCTCGGCGACGACCTCCTCGGGCGCGTCGCCCGCGAAGTCGGGGTCACCCCCGCCCAGGCCGCCGACGACCTCGCCCAGGCGCTGCCGCAGGCGGTGGACCGGCTCACCCCGGACGGCCAGGTGCCGCAGGCCGGCTCCCTGGAGGAGCTGATCCGGCGCAGCGACCAGTGAGGCGGCGTGCCGTCCTCCCGCGGACGCGCCGTCTCAGCGGACGCGCCGTCCCGGCGGACGGGCCGTCCCGGCGGGCGCGTCGTCTCAGCGGACGGGCGGCGCGGGCCCCCGCCGCGCGGGCTGGCTAGGCTGGATCAGCAGCGAGACAGCCGATACGCAAGGAGCAACGCCGTGGCGGTACGAGCGGTCCGGGGGGCCGTCCAGTTGGAGCGGGACGAGGCCGGGCACATGGACGAGCAGGTCGCGGCCCTGCTCACCGCCATCCTGGAGTGGAACGAGCTGAGCACGGACGACCTGATCAGCATCTGGTTCACGGCCACGCCCGATCTGCACAGCGACTTCCCGGCCGCCGCGGCCCGCAAGCTCGGCATCGTCGACGTGCCGCTGATCTGCGCCCAGGAGCTGGACATCGAGGGCGCCATGCCCCGCGTCGTCCGCGTCCTCGCGCACATCGAGTCGGACAAGCCGCGCGCCGACATCACCCACGTCTACCTCGGCGCCGCGGCCGCCCTGCGCAAGGACATCGCCCAGTGAGGACCGCACTCGTCATCGGCACCGGGCTGATCGGCACCTCCGCCGCCCTTGCCCTGGCACAGCGGGGCGTCACCGTCCACCTCGCCGACCACGACCCGGAGCAGGCCCGCACCGCCGCCGCGCTCGGCGCCGGCACCGACGAGCCGCCCGCCGGCCCGGTCGACCTGGCGATCGTGGCCGCCCCGCCCGCCCACGTGGCCGCCGTGCTCGCCGACGCGATGCGCCGGGGCGTGGCCCGCGCCTACGTCGACGTGGCCAGCGTCAAGGGCGGACCGCGCCGCGAGCTGGAGGCGCTCGGCCTCGACCTGTCGTCGTACATCGGCACCCACCCGATGTCCGGCCGGGAGAAGTCCGGGCCGCTCGCCGCCTCCGGCGACCTCTTCGAGGGCCGCCCCTGGGTGCTCACACCGACCCGGGACACCGACACCGAGGTGCTGAACCTCGCCCTGGAGCTGGTCTCGCACTGCCGGGCGGTGCCGGTCGTCATGGACGCCGACGCCCACGACCGGGCCGTCGCCCTCGTCTCCCACATGCCCCACCTGGTCTCCAGCATGGTCGCCGCCCGCCTGGAGAACGCCGAGGAGGCGGCCGTACGGCTGTGCGGGCAGGGCATCCGGGACGTGACCCGGATCGCCGCCTCCGACCCGCGGATGTGGATCGACATCCTCTCCGCGAACCCCGGCCCGGTCGCCGACCTGCTCACCGACGTGGCCGCCGACCTGGACGAGACGGTGCGGGCGCTGCGCGCACTGCAGTCCTCCGACGAGGACAAGCGCCGCGAGGGCACCACCGGCATCGAGGCCATGCTGCGCAGGGGCAACGCCGGCCAGGTGCGGGTACCCGGCAAGCACGGCAGCGCGCCGCGCGTCTACGAGACCGTCGTCGTCCTCATCGACGACCAGCCCGGCCAGCTCGCCCGCATCTTCGCCGACGCGGGACGGGCCGGGGTCAACATCGAGGACGTCCGCATCGAGCACGCGACCGGGCAGCAGGCGGGCCTGGTGCAGCTCATGGTGGAGCCCAAGGCGGCGCCGGTGCTGACGGCCGCCCTGCGCGAGCGGGGCTGGTCGCTGCGCCAGTAGGCGGGCCCGGCGCGCTCCCTCGTACCGACGGCCGGTGCCCTCCGGCCGTAAGAGGCGCGCCGCGAAGCCAGTAACCTTGTGCGGGGCGTCCCGAACGGGCCATGCGCCCCGCACCCCGCCCACCACCTCGCACCAGGAAGGTGTCCCCCCGTGGAAAACGGCGCCGCCCAGACTGTGCCGCCTGTGATCGTCGCCATCGACGGTCCCTCCGGCACGGGCAAGTCGAGCACGTCCAAGGCCGTGGCCGCGCAGCTCGGCCTGAGCTACCTGGACACCGGCGCCCAGTACCGGGCGATCACCTGGTGGATGGTGACCAACGGCATCGACGTCGACGACCCGGCCGCGATCGCCGCCGCGGCGGGCAGGCCGCGGATCGTCTCCGGCACCGACCCGGAGAAGCCGACGATCACCGTCGACGGCTTCGACGTCTCCGGCCCGATCCGCACCCAGGAGGTCACCTCCCGGGTCAGCGCCGTCAGCGCGGTGCCGGAGGTGCGCGCCCGGATCACCGAGCTGCAGCGCTCCATCGCGGCCGGCGCGGAGCAGGGCATCGTCGTCGAGGGCCGCGACATCGGGACGACCGTGCTGCCCGACGCCGACCTGAAGATCTTCCTCACCGCCTCCCCGGAGGCCCGCGCCGCCCGGCGCAGCGGTGAGCTGAAGGACACCGACGTGCACTCCACCCGTGAGGCGCTGCTCAAGCGGGACGCGGCCGACTCCAGCCGCAAGACCTCCCCGCTGGCCAAGGCGGCCGACGCCGTCGAGGTGGACACCACCGAGCTCACGCTGGCCCAGGTCATCGAGTGCGTGGTCACCCTCGTCGAGGAGAAGCGGGCGGGGAAGTGACCGCACCGTCCGAGCGGGGCGCGGACGTCGGCCGGCGCATCGGCGTCGGCCTGATGTACGGCCTGTTCAAGCCGCGCGTGCTGGGTGCCTGGCGGATGCCGGCGCGCGGGCCGGTCATCCTCGCCGTCAACCACGCGCACAACCTCGACGGCCCCATGGTCATGGGCGTGGCGCCGCGGCCCGTGCACTTCCTGATCAAGAAGGAAGCGTTCGTCGGGCCGCTCGACCCGTTCCTGACCGGCATCGGCCAGCTCAAGGTCGACCGCTCCACGGCCGACCGCACCGCCATCACGCAGGCGCTGGAGGTGCTGCAGGAGGGCGGTGTCCTCGGGATCTTCCCGGAGGGTACCCGCGGCGAGGGCGACTTCGCCTCCCTGCGCGCCGGGCTCGCGTACTTCGCCGTCCGCAGCGGGGCGCCGATCGTGCCGGTGGCCGTGCTGGGAAGTTCCGAACGGCGCGGACGGTTGATAAAGGGGCTGCCGCCGCTGCGCTCCCGCATCGACGTCGTCTTCGGCGACCCGTTCGACGCGGGCGACGGCAGCGGCCGCCGTACGCGCAAGGCCCTCGACGAGGCCACCGAGCGCATCCAGAAGCAGCTCACCGAGCACCTGGAAAACGCCAGGCGCCTGACCGGGCGCCAGGCGACACTGAGTAGTGGATGAGGCCCACCCGCGGCCCGCTCCACCGATCACCACGAATGAACGACGAGGTACGGACTTCATGAACGACCACATCCAGCCCGACGGCTCGGACGCACACGAGCACGATCACGGGGCTCTCGGCGACGCCGAGTACGCGGAGTTCATGGAGCTCGCCGCGGAAGAGGGCTTCGACGTCGAGGACGTCGAGGGCGCGATCGAGGAGGCCGGGCACGGCCCGCTGCCCGTCCTCGCCGTCGTCGGCCGGCCCAATGTCGGCAAGTCGACCCTCGTCAACCGGATCATCGGCCGCCGCGAGGCCGTCGTCGAGGACAAGCCCGGCGTCACCCGCGACCGCGTCACCTACGAGGCCGAGTGGGCGGGCCGCCGCTTCAAGGTCGTCGACACCGGCGGCTGGGAGCAGGACGTCCTCGGCATCGACGCCTCCGTCGCCGCCCAGGCCGAGTACGCCATCGAGGCCGCCGACGCCGTCGTGTTCGTCGTCGACGCCAAGGTCGGCGCCACCGACACCGACGAGGCCGTCGTCCGGCTGCTGCGCAAGGCCGGCAAGCCGGTCGTGCTGTGCGCCAACAAGGTCGACGGCCCGAGCGGCGAGGCCGACGCGTCCTACCTGTGGAACCTGGGCCTGGGCGAGCCCCACCCGGTCTCGGCCCTGCACGGCCGCGGCACCGGCGACATGCTCGACGCCGTCCTGGAGGCTCTGCCCGAGGCGCCCGAGCAGAGCTTCGGCACCGCTGTCGGTGGCCCCCGCCGGGTCGCCCTCATCGGCCGCCCGAACGTGGGCAAGTCCTCCCTGCTGAACAAGGTGGCCGGCGAGGAGCGCGTCGTCGTCAACGAACTCGCCGGCACCACCCGCGACCCGGTCGACGAGCTGATCGAACTGGGCGGCAAGACCTGGAAGTTCGTCGACACCGCCGGCATCCGCAAGCGGGTCCACCTCCAGCAGGGCGCCGACTACTACGCCTCGCTGCGCACCGCGGCCGCCGTGGAGAAGGCCGAGGTGGCCGTGGTCCTCATCGACTCCGCCGAGTCCATCTCGGTGCAGGACCAGCGGATCGTCACCATGGCGGTCGAGGCGGGCCGCGCGCTCGTGCTCGCCTTCAACAAGTGGGACACCCTCGACGAGGAGCGCCGCTACTACCTGGAGCGGGAGATCGAGACCGAGCTCGGGCAGGTCTCCTGGGCGCCGCGCGTCAACGTCTCGGCCCGCACCGGCCGGCACATGGAGAAGCTGGTCCCGGCGATCGAGACCGCCCTCGCCGGCTGGGAGACCCGTGTGCCCACCGGCCGGCTGAACGCCTTCCTCGGTGAGCTGGTCGCCGCCCACCCGCACCCGATCCGGGGCGGCAAGCAGCCGCGCATCCTGTTCGGCACCCAGGCCGGCACCAAGCCGCCGCGGTTCGTGCTCTTCGCCTCCGGCTTCATCGAGGCGGGCTACCGGCGCTTCATCGAGCGCCGGCTGCGCGAGGAGTTCGGCTTCGAGGGCACGCCGATCCACATCTCCGTGCGGGTGCGCGAGAAGCGCGGCAAGAAGAAGTAGCCCGGGGGCAGCAGCAGTCCGGGCATGCCGAAGGGGCGGACCCCGAGTCCGAGTGGACTCGGGGGCCGCCCCTTTCGTGCGGTCGGCCGCTGCCGGTTCGCCGCGGTCAGCCGCTGCCGAGCCGGCCGGGCGGGAGCGCCGCCGGCACGAACTGCAGGGTGCCGCCCGTCTGTTCCACCGGGCCGACCCGCTGCCACGCGGACTGCCGGCCGACGCGGGCGCTGTGCGCTCCCGCGCTGTAGGCGCTGTACGAGCTGCTGAACGACCCCGGCCGGGGGCCGCCTTCCGTGCTGTGCGGGATGTTCCCGAAGGCGGTGAACCCCAGGTCCTCCTCGCCGCTGCGGTCACCCGGCAGCGAGCGGAAGGACTTGACGTACTCGGCGTAGAGCGCGTCGTAGATCGGCGTGGCCGATGGGCCGCGGTGCGGCTCCTGCCCCAGCCGCGGGGGAGGCGGAACCGAGGAGAAGCTCTGGCGGCGGGGAACGTCGTATGTGTGCACGTAAGTCCCAACGACGGGGCAGGGGGCGGGGATGCGGCCACGGCCGCCGGCAGGGTGTGCGGGGGGACTGCGGGCAGTGTTCCCCTGGCCGCTGCGCCCCCGGGGGGACGCCCGGCCGCCCGGAGTGCTCGGGCGCCCGGGCGCGACGGACCTCCGTTGGCGTGGGGCGACGGAGGCCGGGCGGGGTGGGATCAGGTGCCGGCGAGGGGGAGGGTCGCCGCGACCAGGTGGCCGGTGGCGGCCGCCTTGTCCAGGGCCTCCCGCATCAGGTCCTCGCGCGGCTGGCGGCCGATGGACCCGACGGGCGCCGCGAACATCAGCACCTGCTGGTGCTTGTTGGCGGCGGCCCGCCAGCCGTCGGTGACCTGCAGCGGCTGGTGCGCCTGCCACCAGGCCACCGGCTGGCCACCGTCGGCGGCGGGCTGGAGCACCGCGTGCAGCTGCCCCATCGCCAGCAGCACGGACCAGCCGTGCAGCACCGGCGGCACGGCGGACAGCTCGGTCAGCGGCATGAAGCCGTGCTCGATCAGCAGCGGCAGGAAGTCGTCGCCGGCACCGGTGGAGCCGGGGCGCACGATCGGCGCGGTGGGCTCCACCACCAGGGCCGGGTGCAGCTCGCCGGCGATCAGCACCAGTCCGCTGGTCACCCCGAGCACGGCCTGCTCCGGCACCGCCTTCGCCGGTTCGGCGACGCCGGCGTGCCCGCCCGCGACCCCGCTGATGGAGCGGACCGCGCCCTGCAACTGCTCCTCGGTGACCTGGACGACCTGCGAGGGCAGGCAGCTGGCGTGGGCGAAGGCGAGCACGGCGGTCTCGTCGCCGATGAACAGCACGGTGCTGGTGCGTTCCTGCTCGGGGTCGCCCGGGGTGCGGCAGGAGGTGCAGTCGTAACTGCCGGGGGCGTTCTCCCCGGCGAGCAGCCGGTCGGCTTCTTCGTCGCCGATCTCGGCGCGTACCTCGTCGCTGACGTCGAGCATGCGCGGCACGGGTGGCTCCCTCGGGATGCGGGTGCGATGGCGGGGCCGGGGGCGGTCCCCGGCTCATGAAGAGCACAACGGACGAGCTGTGGTGGGGGTCACGCATACGCCGGAACGGAATCCCACCCTCGATCGCGTACGGTCATGTCCGCGCCGGAACTGGTCACTCAACGTCAAGTTGTCTCGTCGTCAAGGAAGTTGGCACGGTGAGGTGGCTCACAGAGAAAAGTGATCACGGGTGGGCATATCCGTACATCAACCCATCTAGTGGGTCGCCGAATTTCCTTGATACCCGCGGTAACCGCCAACTGGCCTGGGCGGACAGGGAATTGGTTGATGACGGGCCGTCCGGCTCCCTACATTCCTCCGCCGTGTGCAACGAGCACCGCTCGGGAACGTCCGCCGGTTCCGCGCCTCTCGGCGCGGAGTACGACCCCCGGTGGGCGGGGTGGAGCGCCACGCCCGCGTCCATGCGCGAGGAGGGCGTTCCGCCTTGGGGGACCCCGGGTTGTTCGAGAGGGAACTACATGTCCGAGTGTGCCGACAACACCCGCGTCGCCGCCCGCAAGTCCCCGACCAGGGGTCAGACCCGTACGGCGGCGGTCCTCGCCGGGGCGGCGCTCCTCGCCCCCCTCGGCCTGCTCGCCTCGGCCGGCGGTGCCGCGGCGGCGGACGGCGGGGTGTGGGACCGCATCGCCCAGTGCGAGAGCGGCGGCAACTGGCACATCAACACCGGCAACGGCTACTACGGCGGCCTGCAGTTCTCCGCCGGCACCTGGCGCGCCTACGGCGGCACGGCCTACGCGCCGACCGCCGACCAGGCCTCCCGGTCCGCGCAGATCGCCGTGGCCACCAAGGTCCAGCACGCGCAGGGCTGGGGCGCCTGGCCCGTCTGCTCGGGACGCGCCGGCGCGTACGGCGACGCTCCCGCGTCCGGGCACGTCTCGGCGAAGTCGGCGCCCCGGCACACCGAGTCCGCCCCGTCGAAGCCGGCGAAGGCGCCGGCCCGCTCGAACGAACACACCACCAGCCGCGGGTCCGCCCGCGGCGACTACACCGTGCGCGAGGGCGACACGCTCAGCGGCATCGCCGCGCGCCACGGGACCAGCTGGCAGCGGATCTACGCCGTGAACAAGGAGGTCATCGGCGGCGATCCCGACCTGATCGTGCCGGGCACGCGGCTCGCCCTGCGGCACCTGTAAGGCGCGCTCCGGCACCTGTGAGGCACGCTCCTCGCGCGACGACGGGGCCCCGTCCGGCTCGGCCGGACGGGGCCCCGTGGCGTGCGCGGGCGGCAGCGTGCGCCCGGTCGGCCCCGACGGCCGGACGGCGGGTGTGCGCCGCGGAGGCCTCGGCGGCGGCAGCAGCCCTGCCGGACGGCGGGTGCGCCCGCGGCGGGCGGCGGCCGGCATGCGGCGGTCAGTCCGGCGCGCCGGGCCGCCCCCGGAGTTCCGCCGCCTCGCCGCTGAAGACGACCGTGCCGCGGCGCAGTTCGTACAGGACCACCGTGCGCGGCGCGGAGAGCGCGGGCGGCAGGCGCTGCTCGGCGAGGACCACGCAGGCGTCGAGGGAGGCCAGCAGCGCGTACGTGCGGGCGGCCACCGCGGGGGCCATGCCCTGGGTGGGCTCGTCCACGAGCACCGCACGCGCGCGTGCCGACAGCGCGCGGGCCAGGGCGAGCATGCGCTGCTCCCCGCCGGACAGCGTGCCGGCGCGGCGCGGCAGCAGCGGCTCCAGCTGCGGATAGGCGGCCAGCGCGGCGTCCTCACCGCCGGGGGTGAGGGCGAGGTTCTCGCGGACCGTGAGGGAGCCGAACACCGCCTGCCGCTCCGGGACCAGGCACAGCCCGCGCCGCGCCCGCTCGTACGCCGGCAGGCGCGTGACGTCCGTGCCGTCCCACACCACGGCCCCGGCGGCCAGCGGCACGGTTCCGGCCAGCGCGCGCAGGGCCGTGCTGCGCCCGGAGCCGTTACGGCCCAGCAGCACCGTCAGGCCCGGCCCGGGCGCGGTGAGCGTGACACCGTGCAGGGCCTCCAACGGGCCGTAGCGCACGCGCGCGTGACGCAGGGCCAGGGTCATGGGCCGGGCTCCTGCCCCGCCGGGGCGCCCAGGGCGTCGAGGACGCGGCCGGGCGGCCCGGTGGCGACGACGCGGCCCGCGGTCATCACGTGCACGACGTCGGCGAGGCCGGCGACCAGGTCGAGGTCGTGCTCGACGACGAGCAGGGCGACGCCGTCCGCGGCGAGCGCGCGCAGCACCCGGGCCATGGCGGCCACCTCGGCGGTGTCCAGCCCGGCGGCCGGCTCGTCGAGCAGCAGGACCCGGGGGCCGCCCGCGAGGGCGCGGGCCAGCTCGACGCGGCGCAGCGTGCCGGTGGGCAGTCCGGCGGCGGGCAGCGCCCGGAGGGGGCCGTCCAGGCCGAACAGCCGCAGTGCGCGCTCCACCGCCGCCGGATCGTTCACGCGGCCCTGCTCGGCGCCGATGCGGACGTTCTCGGCGACGGTCAGGGAGGGGAAGACGGCCAGTTGCTGGAAGGTCCGCGCGATGCCCAGCCGGGTGCGGGCGTGCGCCGGCAGCCGGGTCACGTCCCGCCCCATGAACAGCACCTGGCCGCGCACGGGCCGTACGGTGCCGGCCAGACAGTGGAACAGAGTGCTCTTCCCGGCCCCGTTGGGTCCCACGACCGCGGTGACCCGCCCCCGGGCCACCTCCAGATCGACCCCGTCCAGCGCCGTGAACCCGCCGTAGCGGACCCGCAGCCCCCGCGCGCCCAGCACGGCCGCCGCCCCGCCGTCCCACCGGCCGCCCCCGGCCCACGACATGCGGGACGCGGCCGGCGGACCCGCCTCCCGCGGCTCCGGGCCACGCACCGGGCCGACGCCGACCCCGCGAGCACGACGCCCCACCGGCGCTCCGGCCCCGGCCCCCGCCCCCGGACGCGCCCGCCCGCCGCCCACGCCGGCCCGGGCGCCCGGAGAACTCCAGCCGCCCGCGGAGTCAGGACCGGCCGAGCCGCTCGTCTCGCTCCCGGCGCTGGTGCCGTTCGACCCGCCCCAGGCGCCCGAGTCGCCCCCGGCGCCCGCCCCGCCCCCGGCGCCCGAGCCGCCCGGAGAACCCTGGCCGTCCCCAGCGCCCTCGCTGCCCGCGAAGTCCGGGCTGCCCAAGTCGCCCGGAGAACCCCGTCCGCCCGCAGAACCCCTGCCGCCCGTGGATCCCGGGCCGCCCGCGCCGCCCGAACCGCCCGCGCCGCCCGAACCGCCCGCGCCGCCCGAACCGCCCCCCGCGCCCGCGGCACCCCCGCCCCCCACCAGCACCGACACCCCCGTCACACCCGTCACCACGCCCCGCCGAGGCGGCCGTTCTGCCGCTGGGCGCAGGCGAGTCCTCACCCGCGCGCCCAGCGGGGTCAGGTGGGCGTCGGTGCGGCGGCGCAGCCGGTGCGCCGCCGCGCGGGCCGTCTCGTACGGGCCGTCGGGGAAGCGGCCGACGCAGACCGCGAGGACGCCGACGAGGGCCGCCGCCACGCCGCCGCGGGTGCCCGCGTCCAGGCCGACCAGGAGGGCCGCCGCGGCGAGCGCTCCCAGGGTGCTGTCGGCGCCCAGGACGACCACCGCGGCGAACCACAGCAGGCCGCGCACCGGGTCGTAGGTGCCCGGGTCGAAGGCGCGCAGCCCCATGCCGAGCAGACCGCCCCCGAGGGCGGCCAGCGCCGCGCCGCTGACGAAGGCGAGCAGTTTCAGCGAGGGCACCCGGACGCCCGCCGCGGACGCGCCCGCCTCGTGGTCCCGCATGGCCGCCAGCGCCCGCCCGGTGCGGCCCTGCCGCAGCAGCCGCGTCGCCAGCAGGGCCGCCGCGAGCAGCACCAGCTCCAGCAGGTAGTAGGCGCGGTCCCCGTCGAAGCCGGCCGGGCGGCCCAGGGAGAGCCCCGACGTGGCGTACGGCTGCGCGAAGACGAAGCGGCTCACGCCGACCCCGACCGCGAAGGTCGCGAGGGCCAGGGCGAGGCCCTGGCGGCCGATCGCGGGCCAGCCGGTGAGCAGGCCGAGCGGTGCGACCAGGACGACGGCGACGGCGAGCGCGGTCAGTTCCGGCAGCGGCGGCAGCAGCGGGAAACGTCCGGCCGCGAGCAGCGCCGTGAACAGGGCGCCCAGGCCCGCGTACGCCGCCTGCCCGAGGGAGATCTGGCCGCCCCGGCCGGTGACGACCACCAGGGACAGCAGCACGATCGCCAGCGCCGGCACCTGCACCGCCGTCCGCAGATCCGGCCCGGCCAGCCCGAGCGGCAGCAGGAACAGCACGACCGCGACGATCCAGGCGCCGTGCGGGACGGCCGGGGCGCGCACGGCCGGCGGACGGGGCGGCGTGTCACGTCGGCCGATGCCGGGCAGCACCAGCGCCGCGACCAGCAGCGCCACCACGAACAGGTTGGCGCCGACCGCCTGCAGCAACGGCTGCGCCCAGCCGGTGGGGTGCCACCGGGTCAGCTGGCTCTGCGCGATGCCGACACCGAGCGCGACCACCACCGCGACGGGCAGGCTGCGCATCCGCGCGGCCACCGCGACCGCGACCACCTCCATCACCAGCAGCGGCAGCCCGTACGGATCGAGCCGTACGTACGGCGCGAGCAGGGCGCCCGTCAGCCCGGCCGTGAACGCGCCGAACGCCCAGCCCGCCGCGGCCACCCGGTCGGCGTCGATGCCGCCGAGCACCGCCAGTTGCCGGTCGTCCACCACGGCCCGCAGCTCCCGCCCGAACCGGGTCCAGCGGATGACGGCGGACACCCCGGCCGCCAGCAGCAGCGCCACCGCCAGCTGCCCCCACGGGTCGGCCGACACCAGTTGCGGCGCGTCGTCCCGCGCGCCCTGCCCCCACAGCAGGACCGCGCCGCCGACCAGCAGCACGAACACGCCGAGCGAGGCCACCAGGGTCCGCGCCGGGTCGCCGCCCAGCACCGCCAGCGGCCGGAAGACGAACCGTTCCAGCACCACCCCGATCGCCGGCGCCAGCACGACCAGCGTCACCACCGCGCCCAGCCACAGGGGCCAGCCCCACACCACCACGCACTGCCGCAGCGCGTAGGCGCAGACCATGGCGATCGCGCCGTGCGCGAAGTTGAGCACGCCGGTCGCCCGGTAGGTGACGACCAGCCCGATGCCGGTGAGCGCGGCGGCGCTGCCGACGGACAGCCCCGCGAGCGTGAGGTCGTAGGTGAGGGAGGACATCAGTCCTCCGCGGCGTCCGGCTCGCAGATCGGGCAGGGGTCCAGCGAGCCCTCCACGAGCAGCCGGCCGTCCACCGGCAGCGCCTCCTTGTCCACGACGAGCGGGCAGTCCGCCCGGTGCCACAGCGTGCCGCCCGGCACCATCATCAGCCGTCCGCTCACCGCGACGGGCGCCGCGGCCGGCCGGCGCGCACCGGTCGCGTCGTCCTCGGCGTCCCCGGCGGCCACCAGCAGCCCGTACAGCTCCTCCATCCGCGCGGCGGCCCGGGCGTCGCGGCCGTGGCCGAGCAGCACCGCCCCAGCGACGATCAGCGCGGCCCCTGGCACCGTGCAGGAGGCCAGATAGGGCAGCTGCCGCTCGGCGAACCGCTCGCCGGAGACGCCGTACCAGCCGAGGACGCACAGCACCGCGCCGGCGGCCAGCGCCGCCCAGCCGGCCCACAGCACGGGGTGCACGGTCCGCAGTCGCGCTGTCCGCATCGCTGGCTCCCACCCGTCACGGTGCCCCGGTCTGTCCGGTCCGTCCCGCTGTGACCGTTGGCTTGCACTCTGCCTGATGTGCACCGACCCTGAAAGCACCGGGCGCCGATCGCCCGGCCCGACACCCGGTGGTGAGCCAGATGGTTCTGGGAAGCGACCTCAGGCGGGGGACGGCAGGCACGGGGCGCGGCCCAGGGGCGGCGGGACGGGGTACGGCCCTGGCGGCCGCCCTCGTACTCATTCTCGCCCCGGCCCTCGCGGCGTGCAGTGACAACGGCGGTGGCGGCAAGGCCACGCCCTCGGCCACCCCCTCCGCGCAGCGGACCACCAGCGCCGCACCCCTGGCACCCGCGGACCCGGCCGCGGCGCAGAAGGAGATCACACAGAACTGGGAGAGGTTCTTCGCCCCGTCGACGTCGCTCCAGGACAAGCAGGCCGTGCTGGAGAACGGCGTCCGGATGGCCCCCGTCCTGTACGCCTTCAGCAACGACCCGCGCAACCGGCAGGCGCAGGCGAAGGTCACCAAGGTGACGTTCACGTCGCCGACCCGGGCGGCCGTGACCTACGACCTCGTCGTCCAGGGCGCCACCGCCCTGCCGAACGCGGCCGGCGTCGCCGTCCAGCAGGGCGGCACATGGAAGGTCTCCGACAGCACCCTGTGCGCGCTGGTCAAGCTGAGCGGCAATGCGTCCGCGTCGGCGATCCCGGTCTGCTAGCCGCACGGTCGGCGCCGGCGTCACCGCGCTGCTGCTCGCCCTGTCCGCGGCCTGCGGCAGCCGCCTGCCCGAGCGCGACTTCGCGCAGGGCACGCCCGCGTCCCCGTCCGGGCCCGGCAGCGCCGCCGCACCGATCCGGGTCGGCATCATCGCCAGCGCCACCAGCCCCGTCGGCGGCAGTGCCTTCACCGGACCGCGCGACGGCGCCAAGGCGTTCTTCGACCGGCTCGACGCGCACGGCGGCATCGCCGGCCGCCCCGTGGAGGTGCACGAGTGCGACGACGGCGGCAGCGGCATCGGCAACAACGCGTGCGTGCACCAGCTGATCGACGAGGACAAGGTCGTCGCGCTGGTCGCCACCACCTCCCTCGACTACGCGGGCGCCCCGCGCGTGTCCCACGCGGGCGTGCCCGACATCGGGGGCCAGCCCATCGGCGCCGCCTACGACACCTGGCCGCACCTGTACGGCATCTACGGCAGTCTCGCCCCGCGCGACGGCACACCGGGCTGGGGCGGGAAGCTGTACGGCGGCACGGAGGTCTACCGGTACTTCGAGCGGGAGCACGGCGCCCGTACGGCCGCCGTCGTGTCGTACAACCAGTCCGCGTCCGCCGCCTACGCCCGGCTCGTCGAGCGGGGGCTGCGGGCCGAGGGGTACAAGGTGGTCGGCGAGCAGGTCGACTTCGCCCTGCCCGACTTCCGCGCGGTCGCCGCCGACCTCAAGCAGCAGGGCGCCGACCTGGTCTTCGACGCGCTCGACACGCACGGCAACGCCCAGCTGTGCCAGGCGATGGACGCGGTCGGCGCGCACGTCACCGCCAAGGTGACCAACGTGCAGAACTGGACCTCCACCGTCCCGCAGGACTACAAGGACGCCCCGCTCTGCCGCAATGCCCTGTGGGTGACCGGCGCGAGCCGGAACTACGAGGACACCGGTGACGGCGCGGTACGGGAGTTCCGGGACGCCACCGCCGGACTGGCCACGCACTCCCAGTGGCAGCTGGAGGGCTGGGCGGCGGCGATGTGGTTCACCGACGCGGCCCGCTCCTGCGCGCGCCGGGGCGTCACGCGCGCGTGCGTGGACGCCTTCATGAGCCGCAGCGACGGCTACACCGCCCGGGGCCTGCTGCTCCCCGTGGAGTTCGCGCACCTGCCGCGGCCGCCGGCGGAGCACCGCACCTGCCTGTCGGTGGCCCGCTGGCAGGACGGCAAGGGCTGGGTGACACAGGGCGACATGAACCGCACCTGCTTCGTCGTCCCGCAGCTGCCCTACAGCCCCTGACCCCTGCCCTTGGCGGCCCCTCCACCCGCTCACCGTCGCGGACACATCCTGTCCGCGACCCCTGGCAGACTCGGCGCCATGCTGGAGACCTCCGCACGACTGCTGCGCCTGCTGTCCCTCCTCCAGGCCCACCGCGAGTGGTCCGGCCCGGACCTCGCCGAACGGCTCGGCGTCAGCCCGCGCACCGTGCGCCGGGACGTGGACCGGCTGCGCGAGCTGGGCTACCCCGTCCACGCGAGCCCCGGCACCGGCGGCGGCTACCAGCTGGGCGCGGGCGCCGAACTGCCGCCGCTGCTCCTGGACGACGACGAGGCCGTTGCCGTCGCGGTCGGCCTGCGCACCGCCGCCGGGCAGGGCATCGAGGGCATCGGCGAGACCTCCGTGCGCGCCCTGGCCAAGCTGGAGCAGGTGCTGCCGGGCCGGCTGCGCCGCCGGGTGAGCGCGCTGAACGCCTTCACCGTGCCGATGCTGCGGCCCGGCCCGCCGACGGCCCCCGTCGACCCGGCGCTGCTCACGGAACTGGCCCATCTGTGCCGGGACGCCGAGCGGCTGCGCTTCGAGTACCGCACGCACGACGGCGCCACCGGTCGCCGTACCGTCGAACCGCACCGCCTGGTGTGCACCGAGCGCCGCTGGTACCTGGTCGCCTGGGACGTCGAGCGGGACGACTGGCGCACCTTCCGCGTCGACCGCATCACCCCCAGGCCACCTCACGGCCCCCGCTTCACCCCGCGCACCCCGCCCGCCGACGACCTCGCCGCGTACGTCTCGCGGGGCGTCTCCACGCGCGCGTACGCCACCCACGCCACCGTCCGGCTGCTGGTGCCCCTCGCCGAGGCCGCCGAGCGCGTCTCGCCGTCCGCCGGGACGCTGGAGCCGGACGGCCCCGGTGCCTGCCTGCTGCGCACCGGGGCCGGGAGCCTGGACGTGATGGTGATCCATGTGATGATGCTCGGCTTCCCCTTCGAGGTGGTCGAGCCGGTGGAACTGGTGGAGGCGATCAGGGCCGCTCGGGACCGGCTTGATGACGCTCTGGCTCGGGCTGCGGGGTCAGCGCCGCGAACCGCGGATGGTGCAGGTCGAACGCCGGGGACTCCGAACGGATCCGCGGCAGCGTCGTGAAGTTGTGCCGCGGGGGCGGGCAGGAGGTGGCCCACTCCAGGGAGCGGCCGTAGCCCCAGGGGTCGTCCACGTCGACCTTCTCGCCGTACCGGGACGTCTTCCACACGTTGTAGAGGAACGGCAGCGTGGACAGGCCCAGCAGGAACGCGCCGATCGTGGAGATCGTGTTCAGCGCCGTGAAGCCGTCGGTGGCCAGGTAGTCGGCGTAGCGGCGCGGCATGCCCTCCGCGCCCAGCCAGTGCTGCACCAGGAACGTGGTGTGGAAGCCCACGAACAGCGTCCAGAACTGGATCTTGCCCAGCCGCTCGTCGAGCATCTTCCCGGTGAACTTCGGCCACCAGAAGTACAGCCCGCCGAAGACCGCGAAGACGACCGTGCCGAAGACGACGTAGTGGAAGTGGGCGACGACGAAGTAGGAGTCGGTGACGTGGAAGTCCATCGGCGGCGAGGCCAGGATCACCCCGGTCAGCCCGCCGAACAGGAACGTCACCAGGAAGCCGGTCGCCCACAGCATCGGCGTCTCGAAGGACAGCGAGCCCTTGATCATGGTGCCGGTCCAGTTGAAGAACTTCACCCCCGTCGGCACCGCGATCAGGAAGGACATGAAGGAGAAGAACGGCAGCAGCACCGCGCCCGTGGCGAACATGTGGTGCGCCCACACCACCACCGACAGCCCGGTGATCGAGACGGTCGCGCCGACCAGGGTCAGATAGCCGAAGACCGGCTTGCGGCTGAAGACCGGGATGATCTCGGTGATGATCCCGAAGAACGGCAGCGCGATGATGTACACCTCGGGATGGCCGAAGAACCAGAACAGGTGCTGCCACAGCAGCGCCCCGCCGTTGGCAGCGTCGAAGACCTGGCTGCCGAAGCGGCGGTCTGCCTCCAGCACGAGCAGGGCGGCGGCCAGCACCGGGAACGCCATCAGGACGAGGATCGACGTCAGCAGCGTGTTCCAGGTGAAGATCGGCATCCGGAACATCGTCATGCCGGGGGCGCGCATGCCGACGATGGTGGTGATGAAGTTGACCGCGCCGAGGATCGTGCCGAAGCCGGCCAGCGCCAGCCCCATGATCCACAGGTCGGGTCCGATCCCGGGGGAGTGCACCGCGTCGTTGAGCGGCGCGTAGGCGAACCAGCCGAAGGCGGCCGGGCCCTCCGGCACCGCCAGCGAGCTCAGCACGATCAGCCCGCCGAACAGGAACAGCCAGTACGAGAACATGTTCAGCCGGGGGAAGGCCACGTCGGGTGAGCCGATCTGCAGCGGCATGAGCTCGTTGGCGAACCCCGCGAAGCTCGGGGTGGCGAACAGCAGCAGCATGATCGTGCCGTGCAGCGTGAAGAGCTGGTTGAACTGCTGGTTGTCGACGATCTGCAGACCCGGCCGGGCCAGCTCCGCGCGCATCAGCAGGGCCATCACCCCGCCGACCAGGAAGAAGGCGAACGACGTGATCAGATAGAGGTGGCCGATCTTCTTGTGGTCGGTGGTGGTCAGCCAGTCGACGACCACCCGTCCGCGCTGCTTGGTCCGCCGGGGCCGCCCGGCCGCCACGGTCTGTGTGCCCATCGTCCGCTCGCCCTCCGCTGCTCGCGCTCCGGGTCCGCCGCACGCCCGCCGCGCTCGGTGCGCGCGGGCCCCGCCATGATGCGCACGCCGCCCTCCGCTTCGACAGGGGGCGTACGGAGGTTGTGTGGGGAAACCGTGTATTTCCCATGGGATGCCGAGCCGCACGGCATAGGGAAAAGCGGCCGGGGAATACGGTCCGCGGCGTTTGCGCGGGGGCAGTCTCCAGGGGTGGCGGGAAAAGGCCGGGCGACACGCGGGAATGGCGTACGGAATTCACGCGGAAGGCGTAGGTAAGAGACCCGTAAGTATCCCGTCCGTATGACGGGACGCCGTCAAAACGGTACGGGCGATCTTGTGACACAAGTGTGACACCGCCTAGCGTGGCGGTATGGCACCCATTCCCTCTCCGTCCCAGGAACCGCAGGACAGTCCCGACGGTTACGTCGGCCTCGATGCCGAGCGGGCCGAGCGGCTGGCGCGCGAACGCGGGTGGTCCACGGTGCGCTCCCTGCCGCCCGGCGCGGTCATCACCATGGAGTACCGCGTGGGCCGGCTGAACTTCGAGGTGCGCGACGGCCGGGTGGCCCGCGCCTGGAAGGGCTGAGGCACCACCGCGTACGCCGAAGGCCCCGGTTCCGCGATCGGAACCGGGGCCTTCGGCGCGGGCGGCGGGGTGTGTGCGTACCGTCCCCGCCGCCGCTCGTTCAGCCGCCCGTGGGCCGGGCCGCCGGGCTCGTCCCGCGGGCGACACGGTCGGGGTGCGGCGGGCGGCGGCTGCCCGCCGGGGTGACCGGCGTGCGCTCGGCGCGCGTGGTGTGCGGGCCGGGGGCGAGATAGGCGGGCGGGCGCGGGCCGCGCGCCGGAGTGTGGGCCGTGGGGCCCTCGTCCTGCGTCGCCGCACCCGGACCCGAGGGCACCAGGACCGGCAGGGCGGCCGGAACCGGCTCCACCGCCGGGACCGTACCGGCGCGGCGGGCGCGCCAGCGGTCGCGCAGGTCGAGGATCCAGCCTTCGGCGCGGGCGATCAGCGGCTCGCACCAGGGCAGCGCCAGCAGGATCAGCAGGCCCGCCGTCCAGCCGAGGAGCACATCGCTCAGCCAGTGCGTCCCGAGGTAGACCGTCGACATCCCGACGCCGAGCGCGGTCATCGCCGACAGCGCGGACAGCCAGCGCCTGGCCCGTGGGGTGGAGGCCAGATAGGCCAGGATGCCCCAGGTCACGACGGCGTTGGCGGTGTGGCCGCTGGGAAATATATCGCCGCCCAGGCCCATCTCGTTGGAGCCGATGACGGTCGCGTAGTGGGGGCCGAGCCGGCCCATGCCGATCTTGGCGGCGCCCACCGTGATGTTCAGCAGCAGCAAAGAAGCCCCCAGCGTCAGCAGGGGGCGCAGCGTGTGCTGTCGCCAGGAGCGCCAGCCCAGCCAGGCCGCGACCATCACGGCGGTGGGGCCGCGCTGGCCCAGCACCACGTAGTAGTCGACGAACCAGTGGATCTGGGACCACTGCTGGTAGGGCCGGAAGAACATGACCTGCCAGTCCAGCCGGACCAGCCACGAGGTGGTCACGACGAGCCACACGATCGCCGCGTAGAAGGCCAGGGTCGAGGCGAGCAGCACGACCCTGTGCCGCGTCATCCGCGGTACGTCGATGTGGGCCGGTCGTTCCGGCTCCCGGTCCAGTCTGGCGAACACCCGGTCCAGACGGGTGAGGTTCGGTTCGGTACGCACTCAATCGACGTTACAGCGAGTGAGCTGGCGACCCGTGCGAATCCACGGGTTTGTGATGACGATGTGATGTGGGATTCCTCTCAACAGGGGGTTTAATTCCTGTGAATCCGCAATCGGGGAACAGCGCGTCCTGCAATTCCTTTGATCATTCCGGTACCGGTTTTATGGCGTGTATGAATGCGTTCACCATGCGCCCGCCCGGATTTCGCCGTCCGCTGGTGTCACAGAGTGATCACGCCTGGTGAGCGGCGTGCCACCGGGCGAGCGCCGGGAGTGGCGTACGCCACACGGGTTCTCCGCGACGTCTGAGACCTCCACCACGCGAGCGGGGAGCGAATGCGCGTACGCTGACGTGTCACTCGCGTTCGCTGCGCGGGCCGGAGACGACCGCTTCTCTCCGGCCGAGTCGCGGGGAGTCCCCGTCCCCGCGAGCCCGCCGGGCGCGAGGGTTCATCTGGGAGGTACGTACATGTCCGGGACGACCACGGCCGCCGCGCTGCGCCGTCGGGCGGCCGGGGCCGGTGCCAACCGCTGGGTCGTCCTCGTCGTCCTCTGCGTCAGCCTGCTGCTCGTCGCCGTCGACGCCACCGTGCTGCACGTGGCGGTACCCGCCGTCTCCGAGGACCTGAGGCCCGGCGCCATCGAACTGCTCTGGATCGTCGACACCTACCCGCTGGTCTGCGCCTCGCTGCTGATCCTCTTCGGCACGCTCGGCGACAAGGTCGGCCGCAGACGGATCCTGCTGCTCGGCTACGGCCTCTTCGGCATCGCCTCCGCGCTCGCCGCCTTCGCGCCGAACGCGCAGGTGCTGATCCTCGCCCGGGCGCTGCTCGGCGTGGGCGGCGCGATGATCATGCCCGCGACCCTGTCGATCCTGCGCCAGGTCTTCCCCGACCGGCGCGAGCGGGCCCTGGCCATCGGCGTGTGGAGCGCGGTGGCCGCGGTCGGCGCGGCCGTGGGGCCGCTGCTCGGCGGCTTCCTGCTGGAGCACTTCTGGTGGGGGTCGGTCTTCCTCGTCAACATCCCGCTCATGCTGATCAGCCTTCCGGTGGGCCGGCTGCTGCTGCCCGAGTCCACCGGCGAGGGCGACGGCCCCTGGGACGTCGTCGGCGCGCTGATGGCCGCCGTCGGCCTGTTCGGCGTGGTCTTCGGCGTGAAGCGGCTCGGCGGCGGGGAATCGCCCGCCGGTCTGCTGACCCTGGTGCCCCTGGTCGCCGGAGCGGCCCTGCTCGTCCTCTTCGTACGGCGGCAGCGGCGGCGCCGGCACCCGCTGGTGGACCTCGGCATGTTCGCCCGGCCGGCGTTCAGCACCTCGGTCGCGTGCATCGTGCTGGCGATGCTCGCGCTGGTGGGCCTGGAGCTGATCGCGGCGCAGTACCTGCAACTGGTGCTGGGGCTGTCGCCGCTGCAGACGGGGCTGCGGCTGCTGCCGCTGACCTTCGCGGCGATGGCGGCCGGGCTCTTCGGAGCGCGGATGCTGCGCCGGTTCGGACCGCGCCGGATGGTGTGCGCGGGTTTCTGCCTGACCGCGGCCGCCGTGGTGACGCTCACCGCGATGGGCGCCACCGACAACTGTCCGCTGCTGCTGGCGGGCTTCGTGCTGCTGGGCTTCGGCCTGGAGACCACGCTCTTCGGGGCGTACGAGTCGATGCTCAGCGAGGCCCCGGCCGAGCAGGCGGGCGGCGCCGCGGCGATCGGGGAGACCTCCTACCAGCTGGGCGCCGGCATCGGCATCGCACTGCTGGGCAGCGTGATGAACGCCGCGTACGCCCCGGGCCTGGCCGACGTGCCCGGTGTCTCGCCGCAGGCGTCCGGCGCGGCCGGCCACTCGCTCGGCGAGGCGTACGAGATCGCCGCGCACCTGGGCGGCGCGGCCGGGAGCGCGCTGCGCGCGGCGGCCCGGGCGTCCTTCGTGCACGGGCTGCATGTGACGCTGCTGGTGAGCGCGGGGCTGCTGCTGCTCGGCGCGGCGATGGCGCTGCGGCTGCCGCGGGTGATGCAGTGCGGCGAGCAGGAGCCGGTGGAGCTGCCGGCGCCGCGCGAGGCGGAGCGTTCCCGCGTCTCGGCGTGACGTCCGGTGACCGCGGCGGGACTGGACGCGGGGCACGGCGCGTCGTAACGTCGGCCTCACCATTCGTAACTAGCGGTGCTAGTTTTCGTGTTTCGCCGGAGGATGCGCCATGTCCTTTGACCCCAGAGATCCGCTGGGAATCGACGACCTGCTTCAGCCCGAGGACCTGGCCATCAGGGACACCGTCCGCACCTGGGCGGCGGACCGCGTGCTGCCCTACGTGGCGGAGTGGTACGAGAAGGGCGAGCTGCCCGGCATCCGCGAGCTGGCGCGGGAACTGGGCTCCATCGGCGCCCTCGGCATGTCCCTCGACGGCTACGGCTGCGCCGGCGCCTCCGCCGTGCAGTACGGCCTGGCCTGCCTGGAGCTGGAGGCCGCCGACTCCGGCATCCGGTCCCTGGTCTCGGTGCAGGGCTCGCTCGCCATGTACGCCATCCACCGCTTCGGCAGCGAGGAGCAGAAGCAGACCTGGCTGCCGCGCATGGCCGCCGGCGAGGTCATCGGCTGTTTCGGGCTGACCGAGCCCGACCACGGCTCCGACCCGGCCTCGATGCGCACCCACGCCAAGCGCGACGGCTCGGACTGGGTGCTCAACGGGCGCAAGATGTGGATCACCAACGGCTCCGTCGCCGGGGTGGCCGTCGTGTGGGCGCAGACCGAGGACGGCATCCGCGGGTTCGTCGTGCCGACCGACTCCGCGGGATTCTCCGCGCCCGAGATCAAGCACAAGTGGTCGCTGCGGGCGTCCGTCACCAGCGAGCTGGTCCTGGACGACGTACGGCTGCCGGCCGACGCCGTGCTGCCGGAGGTCACCGGTCTGCGCGGACCGCTCAGCTGTCTGAGCCACGCCCGGTACGGCATCGTGTGGGGGGCCATGGGCGCGGCCCGGTCCTCGTTCGAGGCCGCGCTCGACTACGCCAGGAGCCGCGAGCAGTTCGGGCGGCCCATCGGCGGCTTCCAGCTCACCCAGGCCAAGCTCGCCGACATGGCGGTGGAGCTGCACAAGGGGATCCTGCTCGCCCATCACCTCGGGCGGCGCATGGACGCCGGCCGCCTGCGTCCCGAGCAGGTCAGCTTCGGCAAGCTCAACAACGTACGGGAGGCGATCGAGATCTGCCGTACCGCGCGGACCATCCTCGGTGCGAACGGGATTTCGCTGGAGTACCCGGTGATGCGGCACGCGACGAACCTGGAATCGGTGCTCACCTATGAGGGCACCGTCGAGATGCACCAGCTGGTGCTGGGCAAGGCGCTCACCGGACTCGACGCGTTCCGGTGACGGACCCCGAGCTGAGGCGGGGCCGGTGAGCGGCCCTGCCTCAGCTCTGGTTGAAGAAGCCGTCCGAGTGGTGGGCGGACGCGTCGCCGCTGATGATCTCCGTGTCGGACGGGGAGAGCAGGAACACGCGCGTGGAGATCCGGTCGATCGAGCCGCGCAGCCCGAAGATGAGCCCCGCCGCGAAGTCGACGACGCGCTTGGCGTCACCGGGCTCCATGTTCGTGAGGTTCATGATGACCGGCACGCCCTCGCGGAACAGCTCGCCGATCGCGCGGGCGTCCCGGAAGCTGTCCGGGGCGACCGTGGCGATCCGGCGGCCCTTGTCCTCGGCCGTGTCCGAGGCCACCTTCACCCGGGGGTCGGTGACCCAGGCCTCCCCGGAGTCGGTCCCCTCGGTGTAGTCGTCGTCGTAATAGCGCTCGTCATCGTTGTCGTCGACGAGGCCGAGCCACGCACTCGCCTTGCGCACCGATCCCATGGACGCCTCCTCTCACAGCGGCCTTGTCTTGTCTTCCGCATTCCCCATGGTCGTCCATGATGCGGATGTCGCGCCAAGTGGATAGACGCCGTGCGGGGGGTTTGTGACGGTACTGGTGCACAGTCGGTTCGTCGAGAGCCCGTGTGCCCCAAGGGTCCTGCCCCAAACGGCTGCTGACTGTGAGTGAAATATGATTCTTCCTGGCGTCCGGGTGACGGGCGGGGCGTACGGGTGAACGGGGGCGCGTGGTGTTCGGAATCGTCAGGCCCTGCCGGCATCGGCTCGGCGAGGGACTGAGCGCCCAGTGGATGGCCCACTTGTGCGGGCTGTGCCTCGCGCTGCGCAGGGACCATGGACAATTCGCCCGAATCGTGACGAACTATGACGGGCTGCTGCTCTCGGTTCTGACGGAGGCTCAGGCCGGTCCCGCCGCCGCCGGGCGGCGCACCGCCGGTCCGTGCCCGCTGCGCGGCATGCGCACCGCCTCCGTCGCGCAGGGTGAGGGCGCGCGGCTGGCCGCCGCGGTGTCGCTGGTGCTGGCCTCCGCCAAGGTGCGCGACCATGTCACCGACGGTGACGGGCTGCTGGCCCGGCGCCCGGTGGCGCTCGCCGCCCGCCGGGTCGCCGCGGGCTGGGGCCGCGCCGGGGAACGCGGCGGTTGTGCCGTCGGGTTCGACACCGCCGTCCTCGTCGACGCCGTCGACCGGCAGGCCGGACTGGAGGCGCTGGCCGGGCCGGGCACCCCGATCCTGGCGGTCACCGAACCCACCGAGACGGCCACCGCCGCCGCCTTCGCGCACACCGCCGTCCTGGCCGGCCGCCCGGGTAACGCGGCACCGCTCGCCGAGGCCGGCCGGCTCTTCGGGCGGCTCGCCCACCTGCTGGACGCGGTCGAGGACCAGGGCGCCGACGCCGCGGCCGGCACCTGGAACCCGCTCACCGCCACCGGCACCCCGCTCACCGAGGCCCGCCGGCTCGCCGACGACGCGGTGCGCGGCGTCCGGCTCGCCCTGAAGGACGTGGAGTTCACCGACGGCCGGCTCGCGCACCGGCTGCTGGTGCACGAACTGCCCGCCTCCGTCGACCGCGCCTTCGGCAGCGCCGCCTGCGCGCACGAACCCCGGGCCGCCGGGCCGTACGCGCCTCCCGGCGGCCCGGGCGGACCGGGCGCCCCGCTGCCGCCGGAGCCGCCGCGCCGTGACCGGCGGGGCCTGCTCGCGGGCTGCGCGGTGTGGATGGGGCTGGCCTGCACGTGCCAGATGTGCTGCGGCACGTTCGAGGACCCCTGGACCCGGCAGCGCCGCGAAGGGCTGTGCGCGCAGTGCGACTGCGGTGACTGCAGCGGCTGCGGTGACTGCTGCGAGTGCTGCAGCTGCTGCGGCGACGGCTGTGACTGCGGCTGCGACGGCTGCGACTGCGGCTGCTGAGGGCCGCCGGTCCGTCAGTTCTTCAGCTCCGGCGGCGAGATCCGCGACGTCTTGATCGCCGACCCCGTCGTCCCCCACTTCTTCAGGATCGCCTCGTAGGTGCCGTCAGCGATCAGCTTGTTGACCGCCGCCTGGAACGCGGGGGCGAGCCTGGTGCCCTTCTTGAAGGCGAAGCCCACGTCGAGGCGGTGGTACTCGTTGAGGAACTTCAGGCCGGGCTGGTGGGCGACGGCGTAGCGCAGGCCGTTGATGGTGGACATCACCACGTCGCTGCGGCCCTGCTGCACCGACGACCAGATCGCGCTGGGCTCGCCGTAGGTCTGCACCGTGTACGGCTTCTTGCCGGCGTCGGAGCACCGGTGCTTGTTCTTCTCCAGGGTGGCCTCGAACGTGGTGCCCGCGCCGGTCGCCACCTTCAGGCCGCACAGCTGCGTCAGGTCGGTGATCTTCGTGAGGTCGCTGTCCTTGCGGGTGGCGAAGCCCTGCCCGTCGTTGATGTAGGTGACGAAGTCGATGGTCCTGCGGCGCTCGTCGGTGACGCCGAAGTTGCTGGCGCCGACGTCGTACTTGCCGCTTTCCAGCGCCGGAAGGATCGCCTCGAAGCCGGCCTGCTCGACCTTGAGCCGAAGGCCCAGCGCCTTCGCCACGGCCTGGGTGAAGTCCACGTCCTGGCCGGTGAGGGTCTTGCCGTCGTCCAGGTAGGTGGTACCCGGCGGTGTGCCGCCGACGCTGATCGCGACGGTGACCTCGTGCACGCCGGGCGGCAGCAGCCCCGCGGCCGCCGCGTCCTTGTGGACGCCCGAGACGACGTCCGTCGTGGGGACCTTGTCGGCGGCCGCCGCCGCGCCCGCGGCCTGCGCGGAGCCGGTGGAGCCGGAGCCGCACGCGCTCAGGAGCAGGGCAGCGGACGTGATCAGGGCAAACGGTGCGAAATGCCTCAAGCGGGTACGCGGGAACGTACGCATGGTGTGCGGTCTCCTGAGAGCAGCAGAAAGTGAGGTGACGAAGCGCGAGGGGGGCGCGTGAGCGTGTGAAGGCGTGCGGAGGAAAACGCGAGACGGCGCCCGCCGGATCAGGGCGTCAGGGCGCGCAGGGAGGTCGGCTCAACAGGAACAGGACCACACACGACCGAGGTCGATGTGGGAGCGCGAGACCAGCCACTGCTGCGGATGCATGGGCCAAGTGGAACAGGTCTCCGGTTGTGCGTCAACTGACGTGAGACGTACGGCTCATAGTGTGGACACCCTTGACAGCGAGGGGAAACCGGCCCGTACAGTCGTGCGACGGCCCTGCTGAGGGGCTCGGCCGTAACGCGCCCCGCGGCGCGTCCCGTGTGAAGGCACCACCCGTGTTCGACCCATCTGGTCACGGAGCCTTCGCATGTCTTCCGACACCCTCGCCCAAGCCCCCGCCGCCTCCGGCATCCCCGAACAGGCCGACGTCCCGCGGATCGTGCCGCGGCGCCGCTACGGCCAGTGGACGGCGGCCGCCGCCGTCCTCGCCCTGCTCGGCCTCGCGCTCACGTCCGTCCTGCGCAACGACGCCTTCCAGTGGGACGTCGTCGCCGAGTACTTCACCACCGCCTCCGTCCTGCGCGGACTGTGGCTCACCCTGTGGCTGACCGCCGTCGTCATGGCGCTCGGCTTCGCCCTCGGCACCCTGCTCGCCGCGGCCCGCATGTCCGCCAACCCCGTCCTGCGCTGGGTCGGTTGGGGCTACGTCTGGCTGTTCCGGTCGATCCCGATCCTGGTGCAGCTGCTGCTGTGGTTCAACATCGGCGCGCTCTACCCGCGCATCCTCGGCGTCCGCACGGTCGACCTGCTCGGCCCGGTCGCCGTCGCCGTCGTCGGCCTGACCCTGCACGAGGCCGCCTACGCCGCCGAAGTGGTCCGCGGCGGCATCCTCTCCGTCGACCGAGGGCAGATCGAGGCCGCCCAGGCGCTCGGCCTGAGCCGCCGGCGCCGCTGGTGGCGGATCGTCCTGCCGCAGGCGATGCGCTCCATCGTGCCGCCCGCCGGGAACATGCTGATCGGCACCCTCAAGGGCACCTCCATCGTCAGCGTCATCGCGGTCAACGACCTGCTGTTCTCCACGCAGTTGATCTACCACCGCACCTACCAGGTGATCCCCCTGCTGATGGTCGCCACCCTCTGGTACACCGTCGTCACCTCGCTGCTGTCCGTCGGCCAGTACTACGTCGAGAAGCGCTACGCGCGCGGAGCGGAGCCGCGGCGATGAGGCCCGCCCTGGTCATCGTCGGCGCCGGCCCGCGAGGCACCGGCGTCATCGAGCGGATCGCCGCCAACGCGCCCGAGCTGTACGCCGGTTCGGGACTCGACATCCACCTGGTCGACCCGCACCCGCCGGGCGCCGGACGCGTCTGGCGCACCGCCCAGTCACCCCTGCTGTGGATGAACTCGCACGCCGCCGACGTCACCATGTTCACCGACGACACCGTCGAGATGGCCGGCCCCGTGCGCCCCGGGCCCACCCTGCACGAATGGGCGGGCCTGGACGGGCGCACCTTCGCCGACCGGCAGATCCAGGGCCGCTATCTGCGCTGGGTGCACCAGCAGACCCTGGCCGCCCTGCCGCCCGAGATCACCGTCCACCATCACCGGCGCCGCGCCGTACGGATCGGCGGCCCCCGCGACGGCCGCCAGCAGGTGTGGCTGGAGGGCCTCGACCGGCCGCTGGACGCCGACCTGGTGGTGCTCACCCTCGGCCACCTCGACGCCGAACCCGACGCCGAGCAGCGCGCGCTCACCGCGTACGCCCGCGCGCACGGCCTGGTCCACCTGCCGCCGGACTACACCGCCGACAGCGACCTGTCCGCGCTCGCACCCGGCCAGAGGGTCCTGGTGCGCGGCTTCGGACTCGCCTTCGTCGACCTGATGGTGCTGCTCACCGAGGGCCGCGGCGGCCGCTACGACGGCGACACCTACGTACCCTCCGGACGCGAGCCGGTGCTGTACGTCGGGTCGCGGCGCGGCGTGCCGTACCACGCCAAGCTCGGCTACGACCTCACCGGCGAGCGGCCGCCGCTGCCCCGCTTCCTCGGGCCCGCGCAGATCGACGCCCTGCGCGCCCGGCCGGACGGCTTCGACTTCCGGCGCGACGTGTGGCCCCTGGTGGCCCGGGAACTCGGCTTCGCCCACTACCACCGGCTGTTCACCGCCCACCCCGAGCGCACCACCGCCTCCTGGGCGGCCTTCGAGGAGAAGTACGCCGCAGCCGACGCCGCCGACCTCGACGCGCTGGTCGCCGCCGCCGTGCCCGACCCGCGCGACCGGCTCGACCTCGCCGCCCTCGACCGGCCGCTGGACGGCGTCCGCCACCCCTCGCACGACAGCCTCCAGGAGGGCATGCGGGCCTACCTGGAGGAGGACCTCAGACGCCGTCACGACCCGGCGCACAGCCCGGACCTGGCCGTCTTCTACGCGCTGCTGTCCGTCTACGGCCAGCTCGTCCGGCTCGGCGACGTCGGCCCCTGGTGGCACGGCTTCTTCAGCTACCTCGCCTCCGGGCCGCCCGGGCCGCGGCTGCGGCAGCTCCTCGCGCTCTCCCGCGCCGGCGTCGTGCGGTTCGTGGGCGCCGACATGCGGGTGGCCGCCGAGGACGGGGTGTTCCGCGCCTCCAGCCCCACCGTGCCCGGCCTGCACATCGAGACCCGCGCGCTGGTCGAGGCACGGCTGCCCGGCCCCACCGTCCGGCGCAGCCGCGATCCGCTGCTGCGCGCGCTGCACGCCGACGGGGCCGCCGAGACCCCCGACGGCCTGCTGCGCGTGGACCCCGCCGACGGGCGCGTCCTCGACCGGGCCGGGCGGCCGCACCCGCGCCGCTTCGCCCTCGGCCCGCACACCGACGCCCGCTCCTCCGGGGCGTTCACCCGGCCCCGCACCGGCGGGCCCGCATTCCGGCAGAACGACGCCACCGCGCGCGCCGCGCTGACCTTCCTGCGGTCGCTCACCGAGCGCGCCGCCGCCTGACCCTCTCCCGCTCCGACCCCCGAAGGAACCCCCTATGAGCGTCATGGTCGACATCCGGTCCGTCCACAAGAGCTTCGGCCCGCTGAAGGTGCTCGACGGCATCGACCTGCAGGTGCGCACCGGTGAGGTCACCGTCGTGCTCGGCCCCTCCGGCTCCGGCAAGTCCACGCTGCTGCGCACCATCAACCACCTGGAGAAGGTCGACCGGGGCGCGATCAGCGTCGACGGCGCGCTCATCGGCTACCGCCGCTCCGGCGACCGGCTGCACGAACTGCCCGAACGGGAGATACTCACCCAGCGCACCCGGATCGGCTTCGTCTTCCAGAACTTCAACCTCTTCCCGCACCTGACCGTCCTGGAGAACATCACCGAGGCGCCGGTCGCCGCCCTGGGGCGCCCCAAGCGGGAGGCCGAGGAGACCGCCCGCCGGCTGCTCGCCCGGGTCGGGCTCGCCGACAAGGCCGATGCCTACCCCCGCCGGCTGTCCGGCGGCCAGCAGCAGCGGGTCGCCATCGCGCGCGCCCTCGCCCTGGAGCCGCGGCTGCTGCTGTTCGACGAGCCGACCTCCGCGCTCGACCCCGAGCTGGTCGGCGAGGTCCTCGACGTCATCAAGGACCTGGCCCAGCAGGGCACCACGATGATCGTCGTCACGCACGAGATCGGCTTCGCCCGCGAGGTCGCCGACACCGTGGTGTTCATGGCCGACGGCCGGATCGTCGAGCAGGGCCCGCCGGGCGAGGTGCTGGACGCCCCGCGGCACGAGCGCACGCGCGCCTTCCTGTCGAAGGTGCTGTGACGGACGGTGCGGGCAGGGGGAGTACGCAGGGGCGGGCTGCTGCATCTCGGCGCCGCGATCGACCAGCCGCGGGTGTACGACGCCGGGGCCTACGCCGAGCTGGCGCGGCTCGCCGAGCGCGGCGCGCTGGACTTCGTGACGCTGGACGGCACGCTCGCCGGACCCGGACCCGGACCCGGACCCGGACTCGACACGACGGGGGTGCTGGCCCGGGTGGCCCACGAGACCGGCCGGATCGGCCTGGTCCCCGTGGTGACCACGGCGGACGGCACTCCGGACACCGTCGCGGCCCTCGACCGGGTCAGCGGCGGCCGGGCCGGCCTGCTCACCCGGCACGCCGAGGAGCGCGGGCCCGCACGGGACCGGACCGGTCACCGGGCCGGCGAGCCGGGGCTCTCGGCGGACGGGATCGGTCACCCGGTCGACGAGCCGGCGTCCGCCGTCCGCGTGACCGGCGGACCCGGGGCCCCGCCGGGGCGGGTCGTGCGCTTCGCCGACGTCACCGACCGGCACACCGGCGCGGTGGCGGCCCGGCACGCCGACGTCGCCCTGATCCGGGCGGTGAACGCGGCACAGGCCGCCGACCTGCGGGAGCAACTGACCGCACGGGCCGCGGAGTACGGCCGGGCCCAGGGCGAGCCGGCCGTGCTGGCGTGTCTGCGGATCGACCTCGGCGACGGCGAACGCGCCGCCGAGCCCGGCCACGGGGGAGGGGGACCGAGGCCCGGCCCGCAGGGCCCGCTGTACCGGGGCGGGCCCGTCGACCTGGCCGAGCTGATCGCCGTATGGCATGCGCAGGGGGCCGTCGACGGCTTCCACCTGGTGCCCGTCGAACCGCGCCGGGACCTGGAGCGGCTGGTCAACGGCACGGTGGCGGTGCTGCAGCACCGGGGGCTGTTCCGCACCTTCTATCCGGGCGGGACGCTGCGCGAACACCTGGCGCTGGCGCGGCCGCCGGCCGTGCGCTTCGCCGGGAGCGCGGGATGAGCCGGCGATGCGTCGTGCGCTGCCGCTGTACGGCCCGGGTTGGGCATGAGGGGTTCGCGCAGGTCCCTCGGTCCGGCTCCGGGGAGTTCGTGGACCGTGTCGTGCCGCTGCCGCGGCGGTGCGGTGCGTTCGGTACGGAATACGCGGGCGCCACGCCGCGCTCGCAACGGGGGCTTGTGGCCCCGGTGGGAAAGGGATGAGCACATGACGGATCAACTGGCGCCGGACGTGGTGGACGAGTGGAAGCGGTGGCACGAGCGCCGCGTCGAGAGCGTGTCGGCGCCCTACGGGCCGCTCGCGCTCGTCGGCACCCACTGGCTGGAGGACTTTCCGGAGGGGCGACTTCCGGACATCCCCGGGCACTGGGCCGCCGGGGACGACGGGGTCGTGCTGACGGCCGCCGCCGGGGACGGGCTGACGCTGGACGGGGAGCCGTTCGACGGACAGGTGCGGCTCGGCGCGGACCCGGGAGCGGTCGCCGCGGCGCGGGTGGCCTGGGGCGACCGGCGGCTGGTGGTGCTGGTGCGCGAAGGCGTGTGGGGGGTAAGGGACTTCGACCCCGGCGCCGGGGCACGACAGGAGTTCCGCGGGATCGACGCCACGCTCCACGACCCGCGCTTCGTGCTGCCCGGGCGCTTCACACCGTACGCCGAGAGCCGCACCGAGCGGGTCGAGAACGCCGACGGGCGGCGGCGGGGGCTCGGGCTGGGCGGTGAGCTGGCCTTCACCCTCGACGGGCGGGAGCGGACGCTGAAGGTGTCGGTGCAGGACGACGGGACGCTGTGGGCCGTGTTCGCCGACGCGACCAGCGGGACCAGCAGCTTCCGCTTCCGGTTCCTGTACGCGGCCGCGCCCGACGCGCAGGGGAGGACGACGGTCGACTTCAACCGGGCCCAACTGCCGCCGTGCGCCTTCGCGGACCACTTCATCTGCCCGTTCCCGCCGCCGGGGAACACCCTCGACGCCGCCGTCGAGGCGGGGGAGCGAACCCTGCGCTGACCTGGGCGGACGCGGCGCCGGCTGCGCCACCGGCGGGTGGCGTCGTCGTGGCGGGGGAGCGGGGGCCGCGCGGAGCGACTCCGGGCCCCCGGAGGGAAGTTGAAGGCTGGACGGCCGAAAGGCACCCTTGCGCCGACCGGCCGTTCGGCCGAATACTCCCCCTCAGCGCTTGTCAGGGGCATGTGGAATCCCGGAACCCGGGCGTCCGGGCCTCTGGCTGCGCCTCACGGGCCCCGACCCCACGCGGGCCCCCGACTTCCCATGGAGGGAACGACACGTGAGGATCAAGCGCACCACTCCCCGCGCCGGCCTTTCGAGACGGACCCGGCTGATCGCCGTCTCCACCGGACTCGTGGCCGCCGCCGCGATCGCGATCCCCAGCGCGAACGCGTCCGACGCCCCCACCACCTTCAGCGCGGCGCAGCTGACCAAGGCCAGCGACTCGGTGCTGAAGGCCGACATCCCGGGCACCGCCTGGGCCGTCGACAGCAAGAGCGGCCGTGTGGTCGTCACCGCCGACAGCACGGTGACGCAGGCCGAGATCGCCAAGATCAAGCAGCAGGCCGGGGCCAACGCCGGCGCGCTCACCATCAAGCGCACCCCGGGCAAGTTCAACAAGCTGATCTCCGGCGGCGACGCCATCTATGCGAGTAGCTGGCGCTGCTCGCTGGGCTTCAACGTCCAGGACTCCAGCGGCAACTACTACTTCCTGACCGCCGGTCACTGCACCGACGGCGCGGGCACCTGGTGGTCGAACTCCTCGCACTCGACCACGCTCGGATCCACCGCCGGCTCGTCCTTCCCGGGCAACGACTACGGCATCGTGCGCTACACGAACTCCTCGGTGACCAAGTCGGGCACCGTGGGCAGCGTGGACATCACCAGCGCGGCCACGCCCTCGGTCGGCACCACCGTCTACCGGCGTGGCTCGACCACCGGCATCCACAGCGGGCGCGTCACCGCGCTCAACGCGACCGTCAACTACGGCGGCGGCGACATCGTCTACGGCCTCATCCAGACCACGGTCTGCGCCGAGCCCGGCGACTCCGGCGGCCCGCTGTACTCCAACAGCGGTGTGGCCTACGGCCTGACCTCCGGCGGCAGCGGTGACTGCACCTCCGGCGGAACGACGTTCTTCCAGCCGGTGACCGAGGCGCTGAGCGCCTACGGAGTGCACGTCTACTGACGCACCGGCACGGCACGTCTGCTGACGCACCGGCACGTTCCGGCCCCCGCACGCGGTTGCGTGCGGGGGCTTCGTGTGGTGCGGGGCGGCCCCGGCGGGACAGATCGGTTTCGGACAGGCGTAGACCTCCTGTGAGTGTGAGGGGTTACTCGCTCGTAGTGTTTGCGGAGTGAACGTACGGGGCGTCACCGGTGGTGAGGTGAGGGCGCGTTGGATGAATGTGCGTACGCCGGTTGACGTATGCACGTCCAGAACTCGACCTTGTGCGCGCCCCGCGGGGTTGGGAAGAGTGACGCTCGTCAACCGGCCTTCCGGCCCGCCCGGGTCCCCACAACCTCGGCGGGCCGTCCCCCCACAGGAGGACGTGAGTTGAAGCACCGACGCATACCCAGGCGGCGGGCAGCCGTGGCGGGTGCGGGCATCGCCGCACTGGTCGCCGCGGGAGTGACCTTCCAGACTGCGAACGCCAGCGAGTCGACGACCGCCGTCCAGCCGAGGACCCTGTCCGTCGCCGCGGCCGGAAAGCTCGCCTCGACGCTCGGCGAGGACCTCGGCACCGACGCGGCGGGCACGTACTACGACGCGCGGGCACACCGGCTCGTCGTGAACGTGCTCGACGCCGACGCCGCCAAGACCGTCGAGCGGGCCGGCGCGCAGGCCAGAATCGTCGCCCACTCGCTCGCCGAGCTGAAGAGCGCGCGGACGTCACTGAAGAGCAAGGCCGCCCTACCCGGGACGTCGTGGGTGACCGACCCGCGCACCAACAAGGTGGTCGTGACCGCGGACCGGACCGTGTCCGCGGGGGAGTGGGCCACGCTGAAGTCCGTCGTGGACGGGCTGGGGACGGTGGCCGAACTGCACCGTTCCGGCGGTGAGTTCAAGCCCTTCATCGCCGGCGGCGACGCCATCACCGGGTCCGGCGGGCGCTGCTCGCTCGGGTTCAACGTCGTCAAGGACGGTCAGCCGTACTTCCTGACCGCCGGGCACTGCACCCGGGCGATCTCGACCTGGTCCGACGCCGGCGGCAAGCAGATCGGGACCAACGCGACGTCGAGCTTCCCCGACAACGACTTCGGGCTGGTGAAGTACACGGCGTCGGTCGAGCACCCGAGTGCGGTGGATCTGTACAACGGGTCGACCCAGGCGATCTCCGGCGCGGCCGAGGCGACGGTCGGCATGAAGGTCACGCGCAGCGGGTCCACGACGCAGGTGCACGAGGGCACGGTGACCGGGCTCGACGCCACCGTGAACTACGGCAACGGAGACATCGTCAACGGGCTCGTTCAGACCGACGTCTGCGCGGAGCCGGGGGACAGCGGGGGGTCGCTGTTCTCGGGGGACAAGGCGATCGGGCTGACGTCGGGGGGCAGCGGGGACTGCACCTCCGGTGGTCAGACGTTCTTCCAGCCGGTGACGGAGGCTTTGGCCGCTACGGGGGCGCGGATCGGCTAGCGCCGGGCTGAGCCTTGGGCAAGCCCCGTCCCACGCGAGGGTGCGCGGGGGCGGGGCTTGCTGTGTCTGTGGGGGTGGGTGCGGGTTTGCATGCCGGGTGCGGGTCCGTCGTGGTTGATCGCGCAGTTCCCCGCGCCCCTAGGGGGTTGCAGTCGCCGTCCACTCAGTACGCGGGCATGCGTGCCGCCTGGGGCGGCACGGGTGGGCGCGGGCGGCACCCCGCAAGCGCCGGGCTGCGCACCCCACGGCGTCCACCCCGGCGCCGGGCGCCGAGGCAGCGAGGGTGCCGCACCCCACGGCGGTCACCGCAGCCCGGGTACCTCACCCCGTCGCTTCGGCCGGGGCCGCCGTTCGCGCTGCCGTTCGTTTGCGGCGCAAGGTCGCTGCTGCGAGGGTGACGATGATGCCGCCCAGGGCCCACGCGCCGAGCGTCAGCAGGGCGGACGTCATCGCGTTGCCGTGGAAGTAGGCGATCGAGCGCGCCGCCCACGTGCCCGCCCCCGGCGGCAGCGCGGGACCGATCGCCCGCCAGAACGGCGGCAGCAGCGGCCACGGGAAGGCACCCCCCGCACTCGGGTTGCCCGCGATCACGATCAGCAGGATCGCCAGGCCGATGCCGACCACCCCGAAGAGCCCCTGGAGGGCGAGCGTCGCCGCGCCCACCGCGAAGGTGATCAGCGCACCGAGTCCCCACAGCGCCGCCACGCTGCCGGGCAGGGCGTCCAGGATCGGCCCGACGATGAGCGCGCCGCCGAGCCCGCCGATGATCGCGACGCCGGCCATCGTGACCAGCCGGATCGCCGCCCGGCGCGGGTTGGCCGGCCGGGCGCCGGCGCTGATCGCCAGGATCGAGGCGCACAGGTAGCCGCCCACGCACCAGCCGACGACCAGGTAGAACGACGACAGGCCGTTGAAGTCGGTGGCGGACGCCGCCGCCACGTCGACCGTACGGACCGTGCGCCGCTGCGACGCCTCCAGCACCGTGGTTAGGTTCTCCAGCGCCGTGGCGAGCACCCGCCCGCCGCCGGAGGCGACCAGCAGGGTGTCGGTGGGACCCGCCGGGTTGATCACGAGGGCGCCGTCGATGTCCCGGTTCTCGATCTGCTCGCGGGCCGCCGCCTCACTGGCCACCGCGCGCGGGTCCAGGGGGGAGCCGGGCAGCTTGCCGAGACTCTCCACGGCCTGCCCGGACACCGCCCGGGGCGCCACCACGCCGAAGGGGATGTCCTGCGCCTTGGGGTGGTGCAGCGCTCCGACGTAGGAGGCGATGAAGAGCAGCTGGAGGGCGATCACGCCGATCACCAGCAGGGTGGCCCGGGGGGTGACGGCGTCCTTCAGCTCGCTGAGGGCGGAACCTTCGGAAGGGCTACGGGGCGTGTCGGGGCCGGTGGTCTGCGTCATGCCCCCACGGTCCGTCGCGCGAGGGCGTTTGCGCAGGTGGGACACGGCCGAACGGATGTCGTACACATGTTCGGGGATGGGGGTATGGTGGTGCTGTTGGGAACTGATGTTCGAGGAGGTGTGTGTGCCGGGCTTTGCGCATCTGCACACCGTCTCCGGGTTCTCCCTGCGGTACGGGGCCTCGCACCCGGAGCGCCTGGCCGAGCGCGCCTCCGAGCGGGGCATGGACGCCCTCGCGCTCACCGACCGCGACACCGTCGCCGGGGCCGTGCGGTTCGCCAAGGCGTGCGCCAAGGCGGGGGTCCGGCCCCTGTTCGGCGTGGATCTCGCCGTACGCCCCCAGGACGGGGGTGCGCGCGGCGGCAGGCGGCGCACTCCGGTGCGGGGCGGGGCGTTCGTGGACGAGTCGGCCCCGCGGGTCACCTTTCTCGCCCGGGACGGGGCCCGGGGCTGGGCCGGCCTGTGTCGCATCGTCACCGCCGCGCACGCCGGGGACGGCCCGGCGCCGCTGCTGGGCTGGGACGACCACCGGGGCGACGACGGGCTCGTGGTCCTGCTCGGCCCCGACTCCGACGTGGGCCGCGCGCTGGCCGCGGGCCGGCCCGACCGGGCCGCCCGGCTGCTGGCGCCGTGGCGGGAGGTCTACGGCGACGCGCTGCGGCTGGAGGCCGTCTGGCACGGGCGCGAGGGCACGGGTCCCGGATCGCTGCGGCTCGCCGCCCGCACCGTCGGCTTCGCCGCGGACCAGGGAGTGCGGCCCGTGCTCAGCAACGCCGTCCGCTACGCCGACCCGGGGATGGGGCCGGTCGCCGACGTGCTGGACGCCGCGCGCCGGCTGGTGCCGATCGCCGGGGACCTGGACTCCGGTGAGGCATGGCTGAAGGGCGCGCAGGACATGCTGCGGGTCGCCGAGCGGGTGGTGGAGGCCGCCGGGTTCCGCCGGGACACCGCGCACCGTCTGCTGGAGCAGACCCTGGCCACCGCCGCCGAGTGCCGGGTCGACCCCGAGGACGACCTGGGCATCGGCACGGTCCGCTTTCCCGAGGCCCACCTGGTGGGCGCGGGGCGGCGCACGGCACAGCGGGCGCTCGCCTCACGGGCCGTGGCGGGCATGCTGCGCCTGGGGTACGCGGGACGGCGTGCCTACTGGGAGCGGATGCACCACGAGCTCGACATCATCGCCCACCACGGTTTCGCCTCCTACTTCCTGACGGTCGCTCAGGTCGTCGACGACGTACGCGGGATGGGCATCCGGGTCGCCGCCCGGGGCTCGGGCGCGGGGTCCCTCGTCAACCATCTGCTGGGGATCGCCCATGCCGACCCGATCGAGCACCGGCTGCTGATGGAACGCTTCCTGTCCAAGGAGCGGGTCGTCCTGCCCGACATCGACATCGACGTGGAATCCGCGCGCCGGCTGGAGGTCTACCGCGCGATCATCGACCGGTTCGGCACCGAGCGGGTCGCCACGGTCGCCATGCCCGAGACCTACCGGGTGCGGCACGCCATCCGCGACGTGGGTGCCGCGCTGTCCATGGACCCCGCCGAGATCGACCGGGTCGCCAAGTCCTTCCCGCACATCCGGGCCCGGGACGCCCGCGCGGCCCTGGACGAGCTGCCGGAGCTGCGCCGGCTCGCGGCGGAGCGGGAGAAGTACGGGAAGCTGTGGGAGCTGGTCGAGGCGCTGGACGCCCTGCCGCGCGGGGTGGCCATGCACCCGTGCGGGGTGCTGCTGTCCGACGCCTCCCTGCTCGCGCGGACGCCGGTGATGCCCACCAGCGGCGAAGGCTTCCCGATGTCGCAGTTCGACAAGGACGACGTGGAGGAGCTCGGGCTGCTCAAGCTGGACGTGCTCGGGGTGCGGATGCAGTCGGCGATGGCACACGCGGTCGCCGAGGTGGCCCGGGCGACGGGGGAGCGGGTCGACCTCGACGCGGTGCCGGAGGGCGACCCGGCCACGTACCAGCTCATCCGGTCCACCGAGACCCTCGGGTGCTTCCAGATCGAGTCGCCGGGGCAGCGCGACCTGGTGGGGCGGCTGCAGCCGGCCACCTTCCAGGACCTGGTCGTCGACATCTCGCTGTTCCGGCCCGGTCCGGTCGCCGCCGACATGGTGCGGCCGTTCATCGAGGCGCGGCACGGGCGGGCGCCGGTGCGCTATCCGCATCCCCATCTGGAAGGGCCGCTGAAGGAGACGTACGGGGTCGTCGTCTTCCACGAGCAGATCATCGACATCGTCGACATCATGACCCGCTGCGGGCGCGGCGAGGCCGACCGGGTGCGGCGCGGGCTGTCCGATCCGGAGTCGCAGGGGCGGATCAAGGTCTGGTTCGCGCAGCGCGCCACGGAGAACGGCTACGACGCGGAGACCGTCCGGCGCACCTGGGAGATCGTCGAGGCCTTCGGGTCGTACGGCTTCTGCAAGGCGCACGCCGTCGCCTTCGCCGTCCCCACCTACCAGTCGGCCTGGCTGAAGGCGCATCACCCGGCCGCCTTCTACGCCGGGCTGCTCACCCACGACCCGGGGATGTACCCCAAGCGGCTGTTGCTGGCGGACGCGCGGCGGCGCGGGGTGCCGATCCTGCCGCTGGACGTGAACGCGTCCGGTGCCGCCCACCGGATCGAACTGGTGTCCGATCAAGGGGTGTGGGGGCTGCGGCTGGCCCTGTCCGACGTGCACGGCATCAGCGAGGCCGAGGCGGCGCGGATCGCCGACGGCCAGCCGTACGCCTCCCTGGTGGACTTCTGGGAGCGGGCCCGGCCCAGCAGGCCGATCGCCCAGCGGCTCGCCCAGGTCGGCGCGCTGGACGCGTTCGGCGCCAACCGGCGCGACCTGCAACTGCACCTGACCGAGCTGCACCGGGCCTCCCGGAGCGGACGGGGAGACCAGCTGCCGCTGGCCGGCGGCCGCAAGACGGCCGCCGCCGGACTGCCCGACCTGTCCGACGCGGAGAAACTCAGCGCCGAACTGGGTGTGCTGTCGATGGACGCCTCGCGCAACCTGATGGACGACCACCGCGCGTTCCTCGAGGAGCTGGGCGTGGTGTCGGCGCGGCGGCTGCGCGAGGCCCGGCACGGCGAGACCGTGCTGGTCGCGGGCGCCAAGGCGGCCACCCAGACCCCGCCGATCCGGTCCGGCAAGCGGGTCATCTTCTCCACGCTGGACGACGGCACGGGCCTGGTCGACCTCGCCTTCTTCGACGACTCGCACGACGCCTGCGCGCACACCGTCTTCCACTCGTGGCTGCTGCTGGTGCGCGGTGTGGTGCAGCGGCGCGGGCCGCGCAGCCTGAGCGTGGTGGGGTCGGCCGCCTGGAACCTCGCCGAGCTGGTCCAGCTGCGCGCCGAGGGCGGGCTCGAGGAGGTCGCGGCCCGGCTGGCCGAGACGCCCGGCCCCGCCGACGGCTCCCCGACCGGGGACGGCGACGGCCCGGCCCGCGCCCGGCTCGCCGGGTCGGAGGGGCGCCCGGCGCCCGCGGGTTCCGCGGCCCGCGACCCGATGGAGGACCGGAAGATCCGCATGTCCACGGGGTACGAGATGCACCCCTGGGCGGATCTGCGCCCCGCGGGCGAAGGGCCCGCGGTGGGACGGAAGTTGTGGCACCAGAGTCCGGGGAGTGCGGGATGACCATCCTCTGCGTCCGTTTCCAGCTGCCGCCGACGGACGAGGCGGCCCTGCCGGAGCTGCTCGGGTTGCTGGAGGAGTTCACCCCGGTCGTCGAGGCGCTGCCCCCGGACGGGGCGCTCGCCGATCTGCGGGGCGCCGAGCGGTACTTCGGGCGCACCGCCGTGGAACTGGCCTCGGTGATCCGGGTGCGCGCCCTCGCCCGGTACGGCGTCGACTGCGTGATCGGCGCCGGGCCGGGACCGATGCTGGCCCGCATGGCCCTGCGCGACGCCCGGCCCGGGGTGACCTGCGCGGTGTCCCCGGACTCGGCGGCGGAGTTCCTCGCCGGCAAGCCCGTCGGGGCACTGCCGGGCGTGGGACCCGCCACCGCCCGCACCCTGTGCGCGTACGGCCTGGACACCCTCGGCCGGGTCGCCGGCACCCCGCCGGCCACGCTCCAGCGGCTGCTCGGCGCCCGCGCCGGGCGCGAGCTGCACGAGAAGGCGAACGGCGTGGACCGCGGCCGGGTGGTGCCCAACGCCGTCTCCCGGTCGCTGGCGACGGAACGCCCCTTCGACCGCGACGAGCTGGACCCCGGCCGGCACCGCCGCGCCCTGCTGTCGGCCGCCGAGGAGATCGGTGCCCGGCTGCGGGCCGTGGACAAGGTGTGCCGGGTCCTGACCCTGACGGTCCGTTACGCGGACCGGTCGGCGACCACCCGCACCCGCACCCTGCCGGAGCCCACCGCGCACACCCCGGCGCTGACCCGGGCGGCGTACGGGATGTACGAGGCGCTGGGTCTGCAGCGCGCCCGGGTGCGCGCGGTGGTGCTGCGCGCCGAAGCGCTCGGGCCCGCCGAAGAGGCCCCCCACCAGCTCACCTTCGACCCGGTGGACGAGCGGGTCCGCCGGATCGAGGAGGTCGCGGACCGCGCGCGAGCCCGGTTCGGACCGCGCGCGGTGATCCCCGGGGCGCTCGCCGCGTAGGGGGCGTCTCTAGCACAGCGTCCCCGGCGAGGGGCGGTTGACGCTGGAAGTTTTTACTGACGCGTAACTTCACACGTGAGCTACTCGTTCGTAACTTGACGAATGAACAGCATCCCGTGATCCGGATCACAGGGCGTCCCGTCGTCGTACTCCCTTGAGCCGCAAGGAGATCACCCGATGCTGCCCTGGAAACGCCTGCTCAGACCCCTGGCCGCGGTGCTGCTGACCGCCGCCGCCGTCACCGCCCCCGCCACCGCCGCGCACGCCGCCGCCCCCAGCACCGGCTGGAACGACTACACCTGCAAGCCGTCCGCCGCCCACCCCCGGCCCGTCGTCCTGGTGCACGGCACCTTCGGCAACTCCGTCGACAACTGGCTCGGTCTCGCGCCCTATCTGGAGCACCGCGGCTACTGCGTCTTCTCCCTCGACTACGGCCAACTGCCCGGCGTCCCCGTCTTCGACGGCCTCGGCCCCATCGACCGCTCCGCCCAGCAGCTCAAGGAGTTCGTGGACGGGGTGCTCGCCGCCACCGGCGCCGCCAAGGCCGACCTCGTCGGCCACTCCCAGGGCGGCATGATGCCCCGCTACTACCTCAAGTTCCTCGGCGGCGCCGACCGGGTGAACGCCCTCGTCGGCATCGCGCCCAGCAACCACGGCACCACGCTGAGCGGGCTGACCAAACTGCTGCCGTTCTTCCCCGGCGCCGAGGACCTGCTGAACGCGGCCACCCCCGCACTCGCCCAGCAGATCATCGGCTCCGACTTCCTGACCAAGCTGAACGCGGGCGGCGACACCGTGCCCGGCGTCCACTACACCGTCCTCGCCACCCAGTACGACGAGGTCGTCACCCCGTACCGCAGCCAGTTCCTCGACGGGCCCGACGTGCGCAACGTACTGCTGCAGGACCTGTGCCCGCTCGACCTGTCCGAGCACGTCTTCGCCGGCCTGACCGACCGGATCGCCTTCCACGAGGTGGCCAACGCCCTCGACCCGGCCCACGCCACCCCGACCACCTGCGCGTCCGTCGTCTCCTGACGCCGCCCCCGCCCAGGGGCCCGACCGGCCTGAGCCGCCGGTCGGGCCCCTCGGCTCACCTGCGGATCCCCGCCCTGCGGCGCACCGACGCGAACAGCGCCGCCGAGCCGAGGGCCAGCGCCGCCGCACCGCCCACCGCGACATACGGCATGCTGCCGTCATCGCCGGTCTCGGCGAGGTGCTCGCCGGCCCCGGCCGCCCTGGGCGCGTTCGCCCCCGGAGCCGTGGGCGCGCCGGCCCCCGGAGCCGTCGACTCCGCGGCCGTGCGCGTGTTCTTCGCAGCGGACGTGGGCCGTGCGGACGTGCGCGCGTCGGCGTCCCCGTGCCCGTGGTGCTCGATCGTCGACCGGCCCTCGCCCGCAGCGATCTGCTCGTCCGACGGCGCGGACGCACTCGGCGCCGGGGCGCCGCCGCCGGAGGACGCCGTACCCCCGGAGGAGGCCCCGCCGAAGGTGACGTCCGAACAGGAGTAGAACGCCTCCGGGCTGTCCGAGCGCTGCCACACCGCGTACAGCAGCTGCCGGCCCGTCCGCTCCGGCAGGGTGCCGCCGAAGGTGTAGAAGCCGCCCGACGCGACCGGGCCGGTGGCCGTCGCCACCGGATGCTCCAGGTCCAGGTCGGACCAGGCCAGTGGGCGGGCGGGGTCGTAGCCGGGCTTGGTGAGGTAGACCGTGAAGGTGCCCCTGTGCGGGGCCGTCACCCGGTACCGGAACGTGTACGCGCCGCTGCGCACGGCGGTCGCGGGCCAGTCGGCGCGGGCCAGGTCCAGTCCCTTGAACTCCGCGTTGTTCGCGCTGCACAGCTTGCCGTCCGGGATCAGCTGCCGGTGACGGCCGGCCGCGTCGCCGATCCGGACGCCGTTCCAGTCGTACAGCGCCTGGGTGCCGCCGGCCGCCACGGCCGCCTTGCACGCGTCCGACGTCGGGCTCTCGGGTCCCTCGGCGTAGCACTGCGCCACCCGGCTGACCGGATCGCCCATCGTGCCGTGCGCGGCGGCCGGCGCGGCCGCGAGAGCGGTCAGGGCGAGCGGGGCGAGCCCCAGGGCGGCGACGGCGGCGGCCGTACGGCGCCGGGACCTCCCCTGCACGGACGGGGACGAGAGCGCGGGGAAGGACATGCGGCGAACTCCTCGGAAACAGGGACGGCTCGGGACCGGAAACCCGTGGGGGGTGATCCGAAGCTAGCCCCGCAGAGGCGCGAAATCGCCTGCGCAGAGCGGCTGGAGGAGATCCTTATGGTGGCGTTAAGGGAGTGCTCAGCCTGCGCTCAGGTAGCTACCGTGCACCCATGATCGAGCACGACATCCGGCCGGCCGTCGCCGCCGACGTCCCCGCGGTGAAAGCCGTCACCGACGCCGCCTACCACCCCTACATCGAGCGCATCGGTGTGGTCCCGCAGCCCATGGAGGCCGACCACGCGGCCGAGGTGGCGGCCGGGAAGGTGTTCGTGACGGGTGATCCGGTCCTCGGCCTGGTGGTGGTCGAGGCGTTCGCCGACCATCTCTTCCTCGACAGCATCGCCGTCCACCCCGACGCGCACGGCACGGGCGTGGGGCGGCTGCTGCTGCACTTCGTCGACGCCCACGCGCGTGCGCTCGGGCTGCCCGAAATCAGGCTCTACACCAACGCGATGATGTGGGAGAACCAGCGGATCTATCCGCGCTACGGCTACGAGGTCGTGGAACGGCGAGTGGACGGGCCCTACGACCGCGTCCACTACCGCAAATCGCTCGGCTGAGGGGGCGCGTGGGGCGCCGGCCCGCTCACCCGTCGGGCCACCAGGTGCGCGCGATGTCCTTTCGCACCTCCGGCCGGCCGGCGGGGCGCTCGTCGCTCTCCTCGCGGATCCGGCGGGATTCCGTCTTCTTCAGGGGCTTCTGCACGGTCATGCGGCGCATGGCGGCCTCCTTCAGCGGTCCACCGGGTTCCGCGTTTTCACGGAGGTAGACCCTTTCGGTGAGAGTTCCTCATCGGCGGCCCCCCTGTCAGTGGCGGCCGTCACGATCCGGGATGTCAGAGGCGGGTGTCATGGTGGGCCTCATGCCAAACACGACCGACGCTCAGATTCCGCGACCCGTCGACTGGAACGCCGGGGCGGCCGCCTTCGACGACGAGCCCGATCACGGGCTGCGCGCCCCCGAGGTGCGCGCGGCCTGGGCGGACCGGCTGCGCGCCTGGCTGCCCGGACCGCCGTCCGACGTGCTGGATCTCGGCTGCGGAACCGGCAGCCTGTCGCTCCTCGCGGCCGAGCAGGGACACCGCGTGACCGGAGTGGACAGCGCGCCCGCCATGCTGGACCTGGCCCGTGCCAAGCTCGCCGGGCGTGACGCCGAGTTCCTGCTCGGTGACGCCGCGGAACCGCCCGTGGGGGAGCGGCGCTACGACGTGGTCCTCGTCCGTCACGTGCTGTGGGCCCTGCCCGAGCCCGCGCGGGTGCTGCGGCACTGGCGGGGCCTGCTGCGGCCGGGAGGACGGCTGGTCCTCGTGGAGGGCGTGTGGGGCACGCGCAGCCCGGTCGGCATTCCGGCGCACCGGCTGACCGGGCTGCTCGCCCCGCTCGCCACGGAGATCCGCCTGGAGCGGCTCTCGGACGACCCGCGCCTGTGGGGGCGGCCGGTGGACGACGAGCGGTACGCGGTGGTGGCGGTGATCTGACGGTCCCGCACCACGGCGCCGAGGCGCGCCCCCTCACGGCGCCGGCGGCGCGCTCCTCCCGGCGCCGAGGGTGGCCCTCCCATTCCCGGCGCCGAAGTGCGGTGACGCCCATCCGGCCCGGCCCCGGGGGTGCGGCCCCGGACGGGCTCAGGCCAGCAGCTCCGTGAAGCGGTCGCCGCGGGCCAGGGCCTCCAGGGTGTCGAGGGCGGCCACCGCGGCGGCCGCCGCCCGAGGGTCCCTCTCGCTCAGCCCGCTCGCCTCGAACTCGTCCTCGTCCAGCCGGCGGACGTCACGGCCGTCGGCGGACCGCCACAGGTCCAGGTCGAGGTCCTCCACGACGAGTTCCGTGCCGGTCAGCGTGGCCGGGCGGGTGATGTCGCAGTACCAGCCCTTCAGCCCGCCCGCCGCGTCACGGACTTCCTTCACCGAGTACCACCGGTCCCGCCAGTAGTACTCGGTGAACACGTCCCCCGCCTCGAACCGCACGAAGCCGAAGTCGCGGACCGTGTCGCCCGCCCACGGCGCGCGCACCGCGATCCGGGTGCCGTCGTCGGCGAGCAGGCCGGCCGGGTAACGGATCTTCGTGCGGCCCGCCTTGACCAGGACGACGTCCACCGAGCGGGCCGGCTCAGCCGAGTTCCCGGACATACCTGACCTCCGTGCCGCAGATCTCGTACCCGAACCACTTGTTGACCGCGAGCATGGGGCCGTTGCCCGTGTCGTTGCCGGTGAACGCGTGGCGGTAGCCGGCCGCGCGGGCGCGGTGCAGTGAGTCGTTCTTGGCGAGCTTGGCCAGCCCCCGGCCGCGGTGGGAGCGCGCGGTGCCCGTCATGCCGGTGGCGTAGCGGGTGCCGCCGTCGGTGCGGGCCGCCGTGAACGCGACGGGACGGCCGTCGGCCACCGCGACCGTGGTCAGCTCGGCGTCGAACAGCGGATGCCGCCACGTCTCCTCGACCCAGGTGTCGAAGTCGGTGAACTCGAAGTCGATGTCGCTGGGTTCGTCGGCCGTGGTCTCCGCGTCGAGCGCGAACAGCGGGCGCAGGTCGTCGGCGAAGTCGGAGCCCTTGCGCAGTTCCACGCCGGGCGGCGGGTCCTGCAGGGGCGGCAGCGTGCCGTCGGCCAGGTCCAGGCGCAGGAAGTGCGCGGACCGGCTCGCGCGGTAGCCGTGCCGCTCGGCGAAGGCGCGGTTGCGGGGCTCGTCCAGCACCCAGGACAGCAGCTTCCTCGCCCCGTGGGCGGTCAGGTGCTCCTCGGCGGCCCGCAGCAGCAGCGTGCCGACGCCGTGCCCGGTGTGCTCCGGGTGCACGTAGATGTTGACGTTGCCCTGGCCGGGCTCGGTGCTGTCGTGCGCGAGGAACACCTGCGCCGTGCCGATCACCTCGCCGTCCCGTACGGCGACCAGCGGCCGGTAGTGGGCGTCGGGGTGCATGCGGGTCAGGTCGTGGGTGAGCGACTGGGGGGTGATCAGGATGAACGGCAGCGCCAGGTGCCGTACGAGGGCGAAGCCCTCCAGGTCACCGGCGGCGCCGGGGCGCAGTTCGCGGACGGTCACTGTCATGGGGGCGCACGCTACGGGGCGGGGCGGGGCGGATGCCTCTCATTTTCCGCCGGGTACGGGACAATCGGCCCGTGAGCCTGAAGATCCGCATCGATGACAGCGCGCCGCCGTACGAGCAGGTGCGGGCCCAGATCTCCGAACAGGCCCGGTCGGGCGTGCTGCCGGTGGGCTACCGGCTGCCGACCGTGCGCGGTCTGGCCGAGTCGCTGGGACTGGCCGTGAACACCGTGGCCAAGGCGTACCGGGCGCTGGAGGCCGACGGCGTGATCGAGACCCGCGGCCGCCACGGCACGTATGTGGCCGCCGCCGGTTCGGCCGCCGAGCGGGAGCTGGCCACCGCCGCGCAGACCTACGTGGAGCGGGCACGCCGCCTGGGCCTGCCCGAGGAGGCGGCCCTGGCCGCGGTGCGGGACGCCCTGCGGGCGGCGTACGGCGAGCAGGGCAGCTGACCGCGGGCACCCTGCCTCACGAGGTCACCGGCGTGCGGGGACCGCGCCCTTGACCCACGGGTGTCCGCGGGCCGGTCGCGACGAGGTCACCGGCGTGCAGGGGCCGCGGTCTTGACCCACCAGGTCTCAGCGGGCCGGCAGCGTCGAGGACACCGGCGTGCAGGTACCGCGCCCTTGACCCACCGGTGTCCGAGGGCCGGCCGCGTCGAGGTCACCGGCGGTGCGCGAGCCCCGGAGTCCGGGTCACCGTCAGGCCCGCCTTCCGGGCCGCGCGGGCGAACGTCTCGGCGTCCCCCACGGCCGCCGCGTTCGGGTCGTTGTTGAAGTAGGCGTACACGTCGTGGTCGTCCGCCCAGGTCGTCGCGATGCGGTCCACCCAGGTCTCCAGCGAGCGGCGGCCGTAGTGCGGCCAGGCCGCCGCACGGCCCTGGTGGAAGCGGACGTAGCCCCAGCCGGTGGTCCGCCACAGCGGTGTCACCGGGCGGGCCAGCACGTCGGCCCAGCACAGGGCCGCGCCCCGCGACTCCAGCACCGCGCGCACCTCGGGGATCCACCACGAGTCGTGCCGCGGCTCCACCGCCACCCGGGTGCCCGGCGGGAAGCAGGCCAGGCAGGCGTCCAGCAGCGCCGGGTCGCAGCGCAGCGTCGGCGGGAGCTGGAGCAGCACCGGACCCAGCCGGTCGCCGAGGCCCGCCGCACGGCTCATCAGCCTCTCGACCGGCTCCTCCGGCTCCTTCAGCCGCTTGATGTGGGTCAGGTAGCGGCTCGCCTTCACCGCGACCACGAAGTCCTCCGGGACCCGCGCGGCCCACGCCTCGAACGTCTCCCGGGCCGGCAGCCGGTAGAAGGCGTTGTTCACCTCGACCGTGGCGAAGGCGGCCGTGTACTCCTCCAGCCACAGCCGCTGCGGCAGCCCGGACGGGTACAGCACGCCCCGCCAGTCCCGGTACTGCCAGCCCGACGTACCGACGAAGAGGGTCATACCCCCATCAAAGCATCACAGGTACAGCCCCGCGTCCGTCCCGCCCCGCGGCTCCGGCACCGCTGTCGGCGAGGAGCCGCGCCGCAGCGCGTACAGCTCCGCCAGCGTCGCCCCGTCCCGGCCGACGCCCTCCTCGGTGCCCAGCCACGCCACCGACTCCGCCCGGGTGAGCCTGCCCACCTCGATCCGGGCCAGGCAGCGGCCCGGCCGGACCACCGCCGGGTGCAGCCGCTCCAGGTCCTCGTTGGTGGTCACCCCGACCAGGACGTTGCGGCCCTGGCCGAGCAGCCCGTCGGTCAGGTTCAGCAGCCGGGACAGCGCCTGGCCCGCCGTGTGCTTGGCCTCGCCCCGGATCAGTTCGTCGCAGTCCTCCAGGAGCAGCAGCCGCCAGCGGCCCTTGCCCGTCGCGTCCTCCTCGCCGATCGCGATGTCCATCAGATAGCCGACGTCGGAGAACAGCCGCTCCGGGTCCAGCACGCAATCCACCTGGCACCAGTCCCGCCACGAGCGGGCCAGCGTGCGCAGCGCGGACGTCTTGCCGGTGCCGGGCGGACCGTGCAGCAACAGCAGCCGGCCCGCGATGTCCTCGGGGGTCGTCTTCATCAGGCGGTCCATGGCCTCGGCGACCGGCGCGGTGTAGTTCGCCCGCACCTCCTCCCAGGTCCCGGCGGAGATCTGCCGGGTGGTGCGGTACGGGCCGCGGCGCGGCGAGACGTACCAGAAGCCCATCGTGACGTTCTCCGGCTGCGGCTCGGGCTCGTCCGCCGCGCCGTCCGTGGCCTGGTCGAGGACCTGCTGCGCCAGGTCGGCGCTGGTCGCGGTCACCGTCACGTCGGCGCCCCGGTTCCAGCGGGAGACCAGCAGCGTCCAGCCGTCGCCCTCGGCGAGCGTGGCGCTGCGGTCGTCGTCGCGGGCCACGCGCAGAACCCGCGCGCCCGGCGGCAGCAGCGTCGCGCCCGAGCGCACCCGGTCGATGTTCGCGGCGTGCGCGTACGGCTGCTCGCCCGTCGCGAAGCGGCCGAGGAACAGCGCGTCGACGACGTCGGAGGGGGAGTCGGAGTCGTCGACGGTGAGCCGGATCGGCAGGGCGTCGTGCGGGTGTGCAGGCATGGCGCCCATGATCCGCCACCGGGACCCGGCGTGCACCCGGTTTCCTCCCCAATTCTCCGCAGGAGACCGGCTGCGCGTGGTTTCCCCCCGGTGCGGCCGCCGTTACTGTTGCCCCCGTGGGGGGACGTCATGGGTGGAATTCGGGGGAACTGCGGTGGAAGGTCACCGCGCTGCTCGGCGTGGGCGCGGCCGCCCTCGCCCTGATCCTGACGCTGATCACCACCCTCCCCGGCGGGGGCGGCACGGCCGGCACCACACCCGACGGCGCGAAGGTGCACGGCACGCCGGCGCGCCCCACCGGGCGCCCGGTCCCGGACGTCGGCTGGGGCTTCACGCACACCCAGTTCAGCGCCGACCAGGGCAGCCCGAGCGCCGTCTCCCGGGTCGAGGACCGGCTGAAGGAGAGCCGGCTGCCGCAGAACCAGGCCCTGATGGGCTGGGGCGCCGACAACCCCGAACCGGTCGAGGGCCGTTACGACTTCGGCGCCCTCGACCGCCGCGTCGACTTCATGCGCGCCTCCGGCGCGACCCCCGTCATCACCCTCTGCTGCGCCCCGGACTGGATGAAGGGCGGCACGCCCGGCGCGGACAGGACCGACTGGAGCCGGACGGCGCTGGAGACCGCGCCCCGCCCGGAGCACTACGCCGACTTCGCCGCCCTCGCCGCGACCGTCGCCCGGCGTTACCCGGACGTGCGGCACTTCCTCGTCTGGAACGAGTTCAAGGGCTTCTGGAACGACCGCCGCGCCCGCTGGGACTACGAGGGCTACACCCGCCTGTACAACCTTGTGTACACGGCGCTGAAGAAGGTCGACCCGAACATCATGGTCGGCGGCCCCTACCTGGTGATGGACAGTCTGGATCCGCGCGCGGCGGAGGCCTCCGCGACCTTCCGGGGGCCGTGGGGCGCCATGGACCAGCGGGTGCTGGACGCCTTCACGTACTGGAACCGGCACAAGGCGGGCGCCGACTTCGTCGTCGTGGACGGCTCCAGCTACACCAACGACGACGAGCTGCTGCCCGACGCGTTCGCCGCCACCGACAAGTTCACCGCGGTGAGCCGCTGGGTGCGGCAGCAGACCGGCGGCCTGCCGCTGTGGTGGGCCGAGTACTACGTCGAACCCGCCGACGGCAACGACGAGCGCAAGGCGTGGCCCGAGCAGCGCCGGGTCGCCGTGCAGGCCGCCGGGATGATCGCGCTCGCCAGGGGCGGTGCGTCCTCCGCCTTCTACTGGAACCCGGAGAAGGAGCAGGGCACCGCCTGCCCCGGCTGCCTGTGGACGCCCACCGGCACGGAGTCCGGCGGCGCCGCGCTCCCCCTGTACGACCTGCTCGCCCGCTTCTCCCGCGCCTTCCCGCCGGGCACCCGCTACGCCACCGTGCCGGTCGCCCCGGACGACGTGCCCCACGTCCGGGTCCTGGCGAGCGACCGGACGGTCCTGGTCGTCAACACCCTGGACCGGCCGATCAGCGCGCAGGTCGACGGCCGGCGGTTCGACCTGCCGGCGTACGGACTGAAGTGGCTCACCCGCTGAACCGGCCCGCGGCACCCCGCGCGCTGAACCGGCCCCCGGCACCCCGCGCGCTGAGCCGATCGCCCGCACCCGCGCGCCGATCCGATCGCCACCGGCGCGCCGGGCCGGGCCGCCCTCACTTCATCGTCAGGAACCGCTGCACCAGCGAGGCGAACACCACCGCCAGCAGCGGCAGCGCGAACCAGAACGTGCTCTGCAGCCACCGCAGCCGCCGCACGCTCGGCCGGGCCGCCACCCGCACCACCTCACGCGCCGTCAGCAGCAGGATCAGCGCGACGGCGGCGAGCGCGCCGACCACCGACCACGGCGTCCAGGTGATCTGCGGCCCGATCGGGCCGGGGTCGGGCCGGGGCACGGCGTCGGCCGGCTGCTGCCGCAGCGCGTACACGGTCGCGTCCGCGTTGGCGTACACCCGGGTCAGCTCGGGCCGCTTGTCCAGGTTCCGCAGCAGCCGCGGCTGCCAGGTCGCCGAGTAGCCGGCGTCCAGCTCCAGATAGGTGACCTGACTGCGGTTGATCATCAGATACGAGTTCGGGCCCGCGTCCTTGAGCGCCTTGACCAGGCCCGACACCAGGACCGGGTCGCCGGGCGCGAGGGTGGGCACGTACGTCACCTTCTCCATGTCCCGCGCGCCCCACGGCAGCGCCGGCGTCACGTCGTTGACGGGGTCGCTGCTCAGCCACAGCAGCCGCACCGTCGGCTCGTCGTGGGCGTACACGAAGTCCATGGCGGCGACCTCGCCGACCCGGGTGCGCTCGAACGGCTCGTTGCCCCACCGGGCCACCAGGAAGCCGCCCATCAGCAGCAGTCCGGCGACCAGCGCGGCCAGCGGCGCGAGGCTCACCCGGTCCTTCTCGCGTTCCTTCGCGGTGACGCCGGTGCGCGGGAAGAGGGCGAGACCGCCGAGCAGCGCGGCGCCGGGCAGCGCGAACAGGAAGACCCGCAGCGCCATCTCACCGCCGTAGGACTGCATGCCGAAGCCGAGGAACGGCACGAAGGTGAGCACCAGCAGCGACCGCTCCCGGTAGCGGTGCTCGCGCCGCCGCCACCAGCCCCAGCAGGCGAACGCCAGCACGCCGCCGGCCAGCAGCACCCGCGTGTACAGCACCAGCTTGTGCGTGGAGCTGCCGCCCTCGATGCGGCCGGAGACGGACGAGGAGACATTGCCGCCGACCCCGCCGACCCCGCCGAACAGGTCGTCGAAGTGCCCCGACCAGTACGGCTCGGCCATGAAGCCGACCCACACCGCGACCAGCACGGCGAACAGCAGCGGCAGGCCGCGCAGTTCGGACTTGCCGATCAGGACGAGGGCGGCCAGCACGCCCAGCATCACGAACGGGGTGAGCTGGTGCGCGGGCACGCTCGCCGCGTACAGGCCGATCAGCACGCCCAGCAGCACGGCCCGCTGACGGCGGTTCGCGGGCTCCACCTCGGCCTCGCCGGGCCGCCGTCCGGTCCACAGCACCCGCGGGGCGCGGAACCAGACCAGCAGGATCGCCACGAACATCAGGTACAGCAGATAGGTGAAGCCCTGCGGGGAGAAGTAGTCCTGGCCGACCCAGCCGCCCAGCACGAAGATCCACACGCCGGTCCACTTGGCCCGCCAGCTCGCCCGCATCGAGCGCACCAGCAGGAACATCGGGGCCAGGTAGAGCAGCTGGACGGCGGTCGGCCACCAGCGGATCACCCCGGTGAGGTCGTCGATCCCGCACGCCTTCAGCACGAACGCGGCCGCCGCGAAGAACCCCGGCCAGCTCCAGCGGGCGTCCAGGTCCGGGACGGCCGAGCCGGTGCGGTCGATGTAGTCCAGGAAGCCCAGGTGCTGCCAGGCGGTGGCGAAGCGCGGCTGCGTCTCGATCACCGCGGGCAGCGCGTGCAGCGACACGACCGTGGCGAGCAGGGTGACCAGCAGCAGCGCCTTGTGCTCCCGGCCCAGCCACAGCAGCGAGGCGAAGACGGTCACCAGCAGCGCCGCCCCGGCCAGCGTCGGCGCGGGCAGCACCGAGATCAGCCCGAGCCCGCCCATCCGGTCCAGGTCGGCCTCGCCCAGCCGCAGCGCGGGCACCCAGTACAGCAGCAGCGCGGCGGCCAGCAGACAGCCGAGCACCAGGCCGGGACGGGTCGGCACCGGACGCCCGCGGGAGACGGGCGGCTCGGCGGCCACCGGCTCGTCCGCCGCCCCGGGCGCGTCCCCTCCAGCGACGGCCGCCTCCTCCCGTACGACCGCCCGGCCCGCCTCCGCTTCCGCCGCGGTCTGCGCCTTGGCCGCCGCGCCGAAGCCCGCGTCGAAGGCCTCCTCGAACGGGGCGTCGATGTCGGCGGGGCCGAGGGAGGCGTCCGACCCGGGCCGGCGCTCCTCCACGGGCAGTCCGAGCGCCCACTCGGGCACCGTCGGCGTCCCCGCCGGGGGAGTGCCGGGGCCGGGGCGGACGTCGGGACGGCGTTCCTGGTGGTCGAAGTCGACGTGCACGCCGAGCGCGAGGGTGTCCTTGTCCAGCGACCAGGCGGGCCGGCGCGCCCGCACGGGGACCGCGTCCTCGGGGGCGCCCAGGTCCGCGAGGTCGCCGTCGGGCGCGGCCCGGTCCGAGGGCGCCGGCCGCTCCCGGACCGTCCGGTACAGCCGGGGCGCGGCGATCGCGACGATCACCGCCAGCGCGGAGATCTCGGCGACGCCCGCGCCGGTCAGGCCCATCCGCGGGAGCAGCAGCAGCGTCAGCCCGAGCACCAGCACGCACAGCAGGCCCTGCAGCCAGGCGAGTCCGGCGGTGCGGCTCTGCGCGCGCAGCACCGCGAAGTACGTCTCCATCACGACCCGCAGGACCGCGCCGACGGCGAACCAGCGCAGCAGCGGGGTCGCCGCGTCCGCGTAACCGGGCCCGAACACGCCGAGGATCCAGGGGGCGCCGACGAACAGCGCCCCGGCGACCGGCAGCATGATCCGCGCCATGCGCCGCAGCGCGGCGCGGGTATGGGCGGCCAGCCGGGCCGGGTCGTGGGAGCCCTCGACGGTGAGCGAGGCGCCCATGTTGATGGCGAGGAGGTTGCAGGTGCCGCCGATGGTGGTGGTGATGTAGAAGTACGCGTTGTCCCGGGAGCTGACCTGGGAGGCGACGATCACCGGCACCAGGTAGACGACCGCGAGGGAGAACAGCGAGCCGGTGTAGTCGCCGGCCAGGAACCGCCCGATCTCGCCGGGTGTCGGCGGAGCCGCGTGCTCCTCGGTCGCCGCGGCGTGCCGCGGCACCAGCCGGCGGAAGACCAGCCAGCCCAGCGGCAGCACCGAGAAGGCGATCGCGGCGACCCAGGAGACGAACACGCCGGTCGTCGGGATCGCCACCGCGAACGCGACCAGCAGCGCCAGCTTCACGGCGGAGAACACCGTGTTGCCGACCGGCACCCACAGCGCGCTGCGCAGCCCGGTGAGCACCCCGTCCTGCAGGGTGAGGACGTTCCAGGCGACGACGGCCGCGACGAACCCGAGCCCGTTGAGGGTCCCGTGCAGGAAGCGGTACGACGGCCCCCACACGTCCAGCGTGAGCAGGAAGACCCCGGCCGCCAGCGCCACCACCACGGAACTGGCCGTGTAGGTGCGGAAGACGAACCGCCCGGTCGCGCGGCCCGCGACCGGGATGAAGCGGGCGAGGGCGCCGGTGAGGGTCACCGCGGTCAGGCCCGCGAGGAGCTTCATCGCGGCGATCGCGGCGGAGCCCTGCCCGACGGCCGACGCGTCGTACCAGCGGGCGGCGGCCAGCCAGAAGCCGAGGCCGAGCACCGCGGAGATGCCGGTGTTGAGCATCAGCGCGTACGCGTTGCGGAACAGCTGGCTGCCGCCGGGGGAGCCGCCCCGACCGGGCAGCCGCAGCCGGCGCCCCGGCGGCTCGGGTCCGGCCGGCCCGCCGGCCGCTTCCTGGGCTGTGGTCGTCGTGTCAGACACGGGATCTGCTGGCCTTCCGGCGGATCTGGCGGGCTCTGCGGACCATGGCGTACCCCTTGGTCAGGGCGCGGTCCCGGACGAAGGCGCGGGCGATCGCGCGGCCCCTGAGCAGCCGTTCGAACTCCTCGGCGCCGGTGGTGCGGCGCACGGTGACCCGGTGCAGGGCGTACGGCCCCTGACGGCGCCGCGCGAGCGCGTTGCCGACGGCGAGCGCCTGGGCGTACCCGGCGCGGCGGACCGCCTGCCGGACCCGGCGGCTGGAGTAGCCGTAGGGGTAGGCGAACGACACGGGCGGGGCGCCGGTCTCCCCGGCGACGATGTCCCGGCAGCGGGTCAGCTCGCTGTCCAGGCCGGCGTCGCCGAGCTGGTCGAGCTGCGGATGGGTGTGGCTGTGCCCGCCGATCTCCACCCCGGCGCCGGCGAGGGCGCGGACCTGGTCCCAGTCGAGCATGGTGTCCAGGCCGCCGCCCGTGTCGTGCGCGCCGCGCAGCCAGCCGGTGGTGACGAACAGGGTCGCCGGGAAGCCGTGCTCGGCCAGGACCGGCAGGGCGTGCCGGTGCACGCCCTCGTAGCCGTCGTCGAAGGTGATGAGCACCGGCCGCGCCGGCAGCGGGGCGCCGGAGCGCCAGTGCGCCGCCAGCGCCGCCGTGGTGACCGGGGTCAGGCCCAGGTCGCCGACCAGCGCCATCTGCTCGGCGAACGCCTCCGGCGCCACCGACAGGGCACGGGTGGCGTCGCTGGGGGCGGTGGCCACCGAGTGGTACATGAGGATCGGCACGCTCGCCTCAGGCATCGGCGCCTGCCCGGGTCCGCTCCGGTTCGGCGGGCTCGATCCGGCCCACCGAGAACGTCATGGCGCCGCGGCGCGCCCGCACGCTGCCGACGACGTAGCCGCCGGCCGCCGTGAGCACCCCGGCGACGATGGCGCCGGCCCTTCGGGCGCCGCCCGGCCGGCCGAGCAGCGCGTCGCGCAGGCCGCGGGCCACCCCGGCGGGCAGCACCCGTGTGGTGTACCGGCGTTCGGACTCCAGGCCCTTGTCCGCGCCGACGCTGCGGGCCACGAGGGCCTTGGACAGGCCCTCGGCGTAGGTGCGGGTGCGGAAGTAGCCGAAGCGTTCGCGGGCGGCGGGCACCCGGTGGTGGATGACCGCGCGGTCGTCGAGGAGCAGCACCGCGTCGGGGCGGGCCCGGCTGAGCCGGATGCACAGCTCGGTCTCCTCGCAGCCCAGCGGCCGTCTGTCGCCGTCGCGTCCGATGCCGGTGGCGAATCCGCCGGCCGCGTCGAAGGCCGTACGCCGGAAGGAGGCGTTGCCGCCGAGGACGTTGCGCACCCGGGCGCGGCCGCGCGGCAGGCCCTTGTAGGCGCAGCCGACGACCCAGTCGAACTCCTCCGGGAACCAGGCCGGCCGCCGCCCGGACGCCCACACGGGCACGGTACGGCCGCCGACCGCCATGACCCGCGGGTCGGCGTAGCCCTCGGCGAAGTGCCGCAGCCAGTCGCGTTCGGCGACGGCGTCGTCGTCGAGGAAGGCGATCACCTCGCCGCGGGCGGCGGCGATGCCGGTGTTGCGTCCGGCGGACAGGCCGCGCGGCCCGGTGTTGGCGAGGACGCGGACCCGCGGAGTCTCCTTGTACTCGCGGGCGAGGCGGTCGCGCAGCGCCGGGTTGTGGTCGACGACCAGCAGGGTCTCCAGGGCCGGGTACGACTGGGCGCCGACCGAGGAGACCGCCGCGAGGATGTCCTCCCAGCGGTCCTCGGTGTACACGCAGACGACGACCGAGACGGCAGGGGAGTGCGCCAAGGTGCCCGGCGTGCTCAAGACGCCTCTCCCCGGGCCGGGCCGGCCGTGTCGAGCAGCGGCGACTGGCGTTCCTGGCGGCGCAGTTCCCGCCGGTTGGAGCGCTCCTTGAGGATGACCTTCAGCACCCGCAGCCCGTCTCTGACGGCCCGCAGGTTGCTGGTGCCGTGGATGCGCAGGTACTCGTGGCTGGGGATCTCCTGCACCTTCAGACCGGCCTTGACGACGCGGATGTTCATCAGCGTCTCCACTTCGAAGCCGGTGCAGTCCAGCTCGATCTTGTCCAGGCAGTGCCGCCAGAAGGCGTTGTAGCCGTAGCACAGGTCGGTGTACCGGGCGCCGAACTTGCGGTTGACGGCCGTGCACAGCGCCCAGTTGCCCAGCTTGCGGACGAGCGTCATGTCGTCGGTGCCGCCCCCGTTGGCGAACCGGGAGCCCTTGGCGAAGTCGGCGCCGGAGACGAGCGCGGAGACGTAGGAGACGATCTCGCCTCCGTCGGCGGAGCCGTCCGCGTCGACCATCACGATGATGTCGCCGGTGGCGGCCTCGAACCCGGTGATCAGGGCGTCCCCCTTGCCCTTGCCGTGCTGGCGCACGACCTTGACGCCGGGCCACAGGTCGCGGGCGACCTCGACGGTGCCGTCGGTGGAGTTGCCGTCGACCAGGACCACCTCGTGGATCCAGTCCGGCAGGGTCTTGAAGACGTACGGCAGGTTCTCGGCCTCGTTCATGGCCGGTATTACCACGCTGACCGGCGGTGTGATGGCCAGATGCGAGGAGATGGGCCGGTACTTGCCCTCGGTGTGCCCGCCGGGCGTCCGTGCGGCCTCGCTGGGCGACGGCAGAACTGAGCTCATGGTCGGTGTCCCTCTCGTCCGGCGGACCGCCCGCCCCTGGGGCGGCCGCTGAGTGTCCGGTTCGAAAGGGGGGTCCTCACACGCGAAAGGGCGGCATGGCGCCGGTTCTTCGCGGGTGAGCTGGCAAAGCTGGCCGGGCCGCCGCGGAGGGGCGGCAACCGGTCGCGCGGCACGACTCGGTCACAGCAACGGTCACCGAGCACCCCCCTACCGCGCCCCGCCCGGAACGTCGCGGTCCTGAGCCCTCCCCCTGAGCCGCTTGGTGACGGACCGATGCGAGTGAGATATATGACGGTATTGACGATTGAACCATTATGGCAAGACCTGGACGAGGTCTCACGTTTTTGTTGGTTTGACCGTTACCTCCGTCCGGTCGCGCCGGTGTCGGACCGTCACCAGGGCGAGCGTGAGCACGCTGAGCGCGGTCACGGCGACGACTCCGCCGCGCACCGACCAGCGGTGCACGGCGAGCATGCCCTGGGCCACCAGCATGTTCGAAACGATCGCGCCCGCAACGGCGCCCAGCAGCCGACCGAACGGATCCAGCCCGCGCAGCGCGGCGCCGATGGCGGCGGCGGGGGCCGCGAGCAGGAAGAACAGGGTGCACGGGCCGCGCAGCGGCGTGCCGGCGTCCAGCAGTGCGAGCGTCGCACCGATGGCGCCCACGGCCGTGGCGGCGCCCGCGAGCAGCGGTGACAGGTCCCTCCCCGGTCCTGTCCGCGCTCTGTCCGCCCCGTCCGCCGAAGCCGTTGAACCTGTCTTGATACGGATGGTCTGCATTGGCGACTTTGCCCCCCGAAGCGCCGGATGCCGGGCTTCAGAGTCGCGCAGTCGCGAAGGGGCGTCAAGACGCCGACGGGGGCGGCCCCTTGGTCGTCCGGAGTTGAACGACGCATGACCGCCGAAGGAGCGCCGGGGCCCGATTGTGAAGGCTTCCGGGAATTCTTGACATGGACACTTCCCGTCAACACGCGTAGTTGGTACCACGGTTACGGCAGAGATCCTGCTAAAGGGAGGTTCCATGAGACGTTCCCGACTTGTCGTATTCGTGAGCTCGCTCCTCCTCGCCGCGGGCGCCGCCCTCACCGGCGCCGGCGTGGCCCACGCCTCCGAAACCGCCGCGGCCACCGGCTATGTGGCCCTCGGCGACTCCTACTCCTCCGGCGTGGGTGCCGGCAGCTACATCTCCTCCAGCGGTGACTGCGACCGCAGCACGAAGGCGTACCCCTACCTGTGGAACGCCGCCCACGCACCCTCGTCGTTCGCGTTCGTCGCCTGCTCGGGCGCCCGGACGGATGACGTGATGGCGAACCAGATCGGCTCGCTCAGCACCTCCACCGGACTGGTCTCGATCACCATCGGCGGCAACGACGCCGGCTTCGCCGACGTCATGACGACGTGTGTGCTCCAGTCCGACAGCGACTGCATCGCCCGCATCAACACCGCCAAGGCGTACGTGGACTCCACGCTGCCCGGCAAGCTCGACACGGTCTACTCGGCGATCAGCTCCAAGGCGCCCAACGCGCACGTCGTCGTCCTCGGCTACCCCCGCTTCTACAAGCTCGGCACGACCTGCCTCGGCCTGTCCGAGACCAAGCGCTCCGCGATCAACGGCGCGTCGGACTACATCGACGCCGCCATCGCCCGCCGCGCCGCCGCCCACGGCTTCACCTTCGGCGACGTCCGCACCACCTTCACCGGCCACGAGATCTGCTCCGGCAGCTCCTGGCTGCACAGCGTCAACTGGCTCAGCGTCGGCGAGTCCTACCACCCCACCGCCGCCGGCCAGTCGGGCGGCTACCTGCCGGTCCTGACCAACTCCTGAGACCGGCCGGCTTCCGCCGGCCGCGCGCACCCGCCCGAGACCGGCCCGCCGGGTCCCGACTCCTCACGGGGATCCGGAGGCCGAAGGCGTGGGGGAGGTCCCGCCCGTCGGGGTCTCCCCCACGCACGTCACCGAGAACGGCACCTGGTTCGAGGTGACCCGCACCGGCGCGCGCACCTCCACCCCCAGCGCGTTGCGGTACGTGCCGGTCGCGTCGTACGTCGTCACGCTCACCCGGTCCTGCCGCGTCCGCTCCCCGCCCTCGGGGAACGACAGCGTCTTCCAGCCGGTGTCCGTCACCTCGCCGTCCCGCGCCACCCACCGGTACTCCACCTGCGCGGGCAGCCGCCCCACCGTGAACGTCGCCGTGAACGCCGGCGCCCCGGCACCGGGCGGCGGGCACGTGCCGGTGTAGTCCGTGTGCCGGCCCGTGACCGTCACCGTCACCGACTGCGGCGGCGCGGACGACGTGGGCGGGGCGCTGCTGCGGCCGGCCGTCGGGCTCGGTGTGTCCTGCCGCCGCGTCTGCTCCTGGCTGGGGGCCGGCGAGGGGGTCTGCCGCGCCGTCGTGGCCGCGGCGCTCCCGCCGCCGTGACCGCCGTTCCCGTGCAGCAGGGCGTACGTCAGCCCGCCGGCCGCCAGCGCGAGGGCGGCCAGCCCCGCCACCAGCAGGCCGGCGCCCCGGCGGCGGCGCTCCTCCGGCTCCGCCTCCTCGTCGTACACGGGCCCGGGCGCGGGCAGCGGCGGGGTGGGCGGCGGCTCCTCGCGAAGGCCCGCCGGCACCGGGGCGTACGGCCCGAGGGCCACCGTCCGCGCGCGGGAGTCGCCGCCCGCCGAGGGAGCGCCTCCGGCGCCGATCACCCGCAGGTCCCGCTCGGCCACCTCCGCCGGCAGCCGCTCGGCCGGGTCCTTGCGCAGCAGCCCGGCGATCACCGGGGCGAGCGGGCCCGCCCGGTGGGGCGGCGGCAGCTCCTCGTCGACGATCGCCCGCAGCGTGGTCAGCGGAGTGTCCTGGCGGAACGGGGAGTGGCCCTCGACCGCCGCGTACAGCAGCACGCCCAGCGACCACAGGTCCGACTCCGGGCCCGGCCTGCGGCCCAGCGCCCGCTCCGGCGCGAGGAACTCCGGGGAGCCGATCACCTCACCGGTCATGGTCAGCGCCGAGCTGCCCTCCACCAGCGCGATGCCGAAGTCGGTCAGCACCACCCGGCCGTCGTTGGCCAGCAGCACGTTCGCCGGCTTCACGTCCCGGTGCAGCACCCCGACCTCGTGCGCGGCCCGCAGCGCGGCCAGCACCTCGGCGCCGATGTGCGCGGCCCGCTGCGGGGTGAGCGGCCCCTCCGCGTCCAGCAGCTCGGCCAGCGAGATGCCGCGGACCAGCTCCATCACGATCCAGGGGCGGCCGTCCTCGGTGGCCACGTCGTACACCGTGACCACGTTGCGGCTGGTCACCCGGGCCGCCGCCCACGCCTCGCGCTCCAGGCGGGCGTACATGCGCTCCACGTCGGAGGCCGGCAGCCCCGCCGGGGCGCGCACCTCCTTGACGGCGACCTCGCGGTGCAGCACCTCGTCACGGGCCCGCCACACCGTGCCCATGCCGCCCTGGCCGAGCGGGGACAGCAGACGGTAGCGACCCGCGATCAGCCGTTCACGGCCCGGATCTCCGGACACGGGCGCCCCCATTCGCATCCGGGCGGACATCCCTGCTCCTTCTTGAAAGTAACTCACCCGAGGGCCGTTGCCGCCCCTTTGAGCAGCAATCCGGCGCCCAGGGCCACGACGACGGACGCCGACCCCAGCGGCGCCGCCCGCCGCACCAGTGCCGCCGCCGGACCCCGGGACCAGCGCGGCCGCCGCTCCAGCGCCCGCGCCGCCGTGCCGCCCAGCCGCACCACGGCCACCCCGGCCGCGGTGAGCGTCAGGGCGAGCCCGGCGCCGTACGCCACGACCAGCAGCAGCCCGAACCAGGCCCGGCCCAGCGCGGCCGCCCCCACGAGCACGACCACGGCCGAGGGACTGGGCACCAGCCCGCCGGCGAACCCGAGCAGCAGGGTGCCGCGGAGCGTGGGGGAGGCGGGGGCGTGCTCGTGGTGGTGGTGACCGCCACCGTGACCGTCACCATGACGCTGACCGTCACCGTGACGGTGGTGATCCCCAGGGCCATGGTCGTGGCCCCCGTGGTGGTGGTCGTGGTCCCCGTGGTGATGGCCGTGGTCCCCGTGGTGATGGTGGTGCGCCCGGCCCCGCCACGCCCGGCGTACGAGGGTCACGCCCGCCGCGGTCACCAGGGCGCCGCTCATGACGCCCAGCCAGGCGATCACCGAGGGCGCCGCGGCGGAGCCCGCGGTGACCAGGAGGCCGAGGACGACGACACCGAGGGTGTGCGTGACCGTGACGGACGCGGCGAGCGGCAGGACGTCGCGCAGCCGCGCCCGGCCGCCCCGTGCGGTCGCCGTCGCGGCCATCACGGTCTTGCCGTGGCCCGGCGCCAGCGCGTGCAGCGCGCCCAGCGCCACCGACGCGAGCAGCGCCAGCGCGGCGAAGGAGGCGGTGAGGTCGTGCCGGGCGACCAGGCCCTCCAGGGCGCGGGTGAACCGGTCGGCGCCGCGCGGCAGCACCGAGGCGGCCGGCGCGTCCGGGGCCGCACGGTCCGCGGCGAGGGCGGGTCCGCCGGGCCGCACGCGCAGGGACGCGGTCGTGGTGTGCGCCGGGGAGGAGAGCAACTCCTGCGGATACACCGTCAGTTCGCGGGACGGGGAGACCTCGGGCACGTCGGACGCGGTGAGCGTCGTCCGGTCGCCCCGCGCGGTGATCTCCCGCCAGCCCGGCCCCGAGGAGGTGTCCGCGCCGCGGAAGCCGACGGCGACGGCCCGGCCGCCGGGGAGAGGAGCCGTCAGCCGGCACCGCACGCGCAGCGTGTGCAGCCCCGCCTGCCCGGGCCGCAGCCGGGCCTCCGCGTGCCCGGCGGTCAGGGCGACTCGGCGGCCGTCCACGGTGACCCGGCTGCCCTCGGCGGCCGCGGCGCACCGGGCGCGGGCCCAGCCGTCCAGGCCCAGCCGCTCGATGTCCGGCCGTGCCTGGGTCGCCGGGATCTCGGCGAGGTCCTCGACATGGTCGACGCGCAGCGTGCCGGGGGCGGCGACGAGGCCGTCGTACCGGTTGACGGTGAAGTTGCCGAGGGGGTGCGCGCTCGCGTCCGCGGCCGGCAGCAGTGCGAGCGCGGCGGCCGCCAGCAGGACGGCGGCGCCCGGGAGGAGCCTCACCGCGTCACCTCCGCGCGGGCCGTGCGGGCCCCCAGCGGGGAGAACCCCGGGTTGAGCCTCAGCGCCGCCGCGAGGTGGGTGCGCGCCTCGGCGTGGTGGCCGGTGGCCCGCTCGATCATGCCCAGGTGGTAGAGGAACACGGCGTTGCGGTAGCCGGTGGCGACGGCCCGCCGGGCGTGCGGCAGGGCCTCGGCGTCCCGCCCGTCGACGTGCAGCGCCCAGGCGAGCGCGTCCTCGGTGTGCACGGTGCGGCGGCGGGCCCACTCGGCGCGCGCGGCGCGCAGGGCGGCGGCCCGGTCGCCGTGGTCGGCGGCCGCGAGCGCGGTGTCCAGGTCGGCGTTCACGCCGTTGGCGCGGGCCAGCGCGGTCCACGCGTCGACCAGGGCGTACTGCTCGCGGGCCTTGCCCCGCTCGCCGCGGTCCTCGTACAGCTCGCCGAGCGCGACCAGCGCCGCGGGCAGGGGAGCCCGGGAGACGACCTGTTCCAGGTCCCGGATCGCGGCGTCCCGGTCGCCGAGCGCGGCCCGGGCGCGCGCCCGGCCCTCCAGGGCGGGCAGATAGCCGTCGTCGGCGGCCAGGGCGCGGGCGTAGTGCCGCAGCGCGCCCGGGTAGTCGCCCTGGTTCCAGGCGAGCTGGCCGAGCTGCGCGGAGACGTAGGCGATGTCGCCGGGCGCGGTCGCCGACGCCAGGGCCTGCTCCAGCACCCGGCGGGCCGTGGCCACGTCACCGCGCAACTCCCGCACGTACGCGTACCGCGTGAACACCGGCACCCCGGGCCGCCGCGCGTCCGCGGTGTCGGCGGCCCGTACCGCCTCGTCGTACCGGCCGAGTTCGACGAGGGCGTCGATCCGGCTGCACAGGGCGCGCTCGCCGTACGGGTTGCGCGCGAGCGCCCGGTCCGCGTCGGCGAGGGCACCGGCGAAGTCGTGCCGGGCGGCGGCGAGCGCGGCCCGGCCGGCCAGGGCCGCGTCGTTGCCCGGCCGCAGGGCCAGTGAGCGGCGCAGCGCCTGCTCGGCCCGCGGGTAGCGGGAGGGATCGGCGGTGGTGCGGGCCTGCTCGACGTACGCCAGGCCCAGAGTGGCCCAGCCGGTCGCGTCCCGGGGCTGGGCGCGCAGCCGGGACTGCAGGGCCGTGACGGTCGCGTCCAGGTCGCCGTGCAGCAGGGCGGGCTCGGACACGGCGCCGGGCGCGGCGGCGACGCTCACGTCCGTGCCGTCCCGCGCGCCGCCCAGCGCGATCGACCCGCCGGTCAGCGCGACGGCCAGCAGGGCGGCGCAGCCAAGGCCGCGCACCAGTCCTTCCGGCTTCCGAACAATCATGAGCGTCTCCGTGGTCCGGTTCAGTACGGCCGCCGCACGCGCCGGCGCCACCACGCCAGGCCGGTGCCGATCAGCAGGACGCCGGCGGCGCCCGAGGCGGCGGACGCGGCGATCAGAGTGGTGTTCCGGGACTCCCCGGCGGGCTGCAGCGCGTCGCCGAGCCGGCTGCGCACGTCCGTTCCGCCGCTCGTGCCCTTGGCGAGCGGTCCGCGCGAGCCCTCGGTCGGCTCGGCCAGATACGGGAAGGTGTGGCCGAACTCCTTGTCGTTGGCGTCGACCGCGTCCCCCAGGTCGTTCTTCGATCCGACCAGTTCGCCCTCCACGACCTGCAGGGCGGCGTCGACCACGTCGTCGGTGAGCCGGCGGCCGTTGGGGAAGCCCGCGGTGTCGCCGTCGAGGACGCCGAGCCGCTTGGGGTGCATGGCCGGCTTGACGGAGGTGTTCAGCCGCAGTTCCTCGGCCGGGGTGACGTGCGGCGGCTGGTTGAGGCCCGGCACGCCCTTGAGGAAGACGTCGACGAGGTCGTTGCGCGGTTCGGCCGGCGCCTTGATCTTGTAGATCGACTCGATGAGCCTGGGCAGCTCGGGGTTGGTGACATTCTTCAGGAACCGCGCGTCCTGCCACGGCGAGGAGGCGTTGAAGGTGTCCTTGTCCTTCTGCGGGTTGACGACCTCGTTGACGAGCGGGTTGCCGAGCCGGGAGACCTGCGCGTACGAGCCGTGCGCGGTGCGGCGCTGGGTGGTGGACCAGATGCCGACCACCGGCTGGTGCGCCGACTCGGTGAGCAGGTGGGTGGGGACCTGCAGGGCGATGGAGTTGACGTTGTAGCCCTTGAGGGTGTCGTTGCCGACCTCGGAGAGGTTGCCGCCGTACAGCAGGTCGAAGACGCGCAGGTCGAGGAAGAACGGGTCGTCCGCCTGCCCGGCGAACGTCACCGCCCCGTTCGGGAGTTGGTGCACGGCCTGGTCGCGCAGCTTGCCGTAGTCGGGCATGGACGCCTTGCCGACGTTCGACGGCGCCACCGGGACGTCGTCGGCGATCTTCGTCTTGGACATCACGTGCTGGTTCCTCAGCCGGATCAGCTCGATGTCGTACGTCTGCGTCACGTTCAGGTCGGGGTCGTCGAGGCTGTCGACCGGGCCGGTGTTGTAGAGGAACGTGTGCTTGTTGCGCACATGGGTCTTGAAGGTGTACCGGAAGAGCAACTCCCCTTGCGCGTCGCCGTTGTTGTCGATGTGCAGGTCGTACTGGGCGTCCTCGGCGAAGGGGTAGAAGTTCGGCCCGCCGGCCGGCTCCTCGAAGGGGATCCAGTCGGCGACGATCGTCGTGGTGTCCGGCCGGTCCGGGCTGACGAACGCGTACAGGTCCGTGTTGTCGTACTGCGGGGTGCCGGAGATCAGCGGGGCCTCGCGATGGCTGGAGGCGTGCGCCGCCTGCGGGGTCAGCGCGGTGGTGCCGGCGGCCGCGAGCCCGCCGGCCGCCAGTGCCCCGCAGATCAGCGCCGCGAGACCGCCGCGCGTGCGGCCCTTGCTGGAGATGGGTGTCATACCGTCCGTCCTGTGTGCCGGCTTGCCTGACATCCGGGATTCGCGGTGGCCGGGCGTGCGGATTGGTCCGGCCGGGAAATTCATCTCGCGGCCGTGGGACCCGCGTTTTCGCGCCGCTGATCCGTAACACCGTCCGGAGGTGCGTTCGGTGCGGATGCATGGAGTGCGGGGACGGGGCGGCCGGTGCGGCCGGCGGGAGGGGGACCGCGTGGCGGCGGACGAGCTGCTGGTGCGGGTGGCGGGCGGTGATCAGCTCGCCTTCGAGGAGTTGTACGGCCTGGTCGCCGGGCCGGTGTTCGGGCTGGTGCGGCGCGTCGTGCGGGACACGGCCCAGGCGGAGGAGGTGGCGCAGGAGGCGCTGCTGGAGCTGTGGCGGTCCGCCGCCCGGTTCGACCCCCGGCGCGGCAGCGCGCTCGCCTGGGTCCTCACCCTCGCCCACCGCCGGGCCGTGGACCGGGTGCGCAGCGCCCGCGCGGCCGGCGAACGCGAGCAGCGCGAGGCCCTGCGCGCCTCCTCGCCCGCCTTCGACCAGGTCACCGAGGAGGTCGAGGCCGGTCTGGAACGGGAGTGGGTGCGCCGCTGCCTGGACCGGCTGACGGCCCTTCAGCGGCAGTCTGTCACCCTCGCCTACTACGACGGCTACACCTACCGCGAGGTGGCCGAGCGCCTGTCCCTGCCCCTTGGCACGGTCAAGACACGGATGCGCGACGGGCTGACCCGCCTGCGCGAGTGCCTCGGGGGTGCGGCATGAGCCGCCCCGGACGGCCGCGCGCGCCCCGCGGGAGCCTGCTCGCCGCACGTCGCCGGTGCGTCACCGGCCGCCGTCGTGACCGCGCCGGCTGCCGCGTCCCGTCGGTCTCGCCGCTCGCCGCCCCGGAGGGTGCCGTATGAGTGTGTTCGGACGGCTGCTGCGGCGCGGGGAGCCGCACTCCCTCGCCGCGCCCTACGCCCTCGACGCCCTGGAACCCGCCGAACGGATCCGCTTCGAGCGGCATCTCGCCCGCTGCGCCCGGTGCGCCGCCGAGGTGCGCGACCTCACCGAGGACGCCGTACGGCTCGCCTGGTCCGCGGCCGCCCCGGCGCCGCCCGCGCTGCGTGAACGGGTGCTGGCCGCCGTACGCGCCCTACCGCAGGAGCCGGCCGCGGAGCGGGACGGGGCGTCCCGGCTGCCGCCGCATGTGTGGGGCACGCAGCCACCCCCGGCGCGCACCCGTGCGCCCCGGCCGCGCCCCCTGCTGGTGCCGCTGGCCACCGCGACGGCCGCAGCGGCGCTCGTGGTCGCCTCCCTGTTCGCCGTCCAGGCCCAGCAGACCCGGGACCGGCTGGACGCCGAGCGGGACCGGGGACGTGAGATCGCCCACGTTCTGGCCGCCCCGGACGCCCGGGCGGCGACCGGCCGGGACGCGAAGGGCCGGACGATCGGAGTGATCGCTTCCGTATCCGAGGGCCGGGCCGTGATCACGCTCCGCGGATACGGGACCCCGCCCGGCGGGCGCGTGCACCAGCTGTGGCTCATGCGCCCCGGCGCACGGCCCCGTTCCCTCGGGCTCCTCGGCGGCGACACGCCCTTGGTCGCCACCGGTCTGACGCAGGAGGCGACGTCACTCGCTGTGACCGTCGAGCCGGGCGGCGGCTCAGCGCAGCCCACCAGCAGGCCCGTTGTCCAACTCGCCCTGGATTCGGTCGGATTCGGAGAGTAATCAAAGTGGCATCGTCAACCCCCTTACAGGGAAGGTGAATCCTGTGGCCGCGATACACGGGTGCCCCACCGGGGCGATAGGGTTACCCTGCCCGGGCCGGGTGGACTCGTACGGGTGGGGAGTGACATGGAACAGATAACGATGCGCAGCAGGGCCAGGGTCCCTGCGATCACCTGCGGGAGCAGCGCGACCAGTTCGCGCCTCGACCGCCACCTCTCGGTGCTCGGCGGCCCCGCCATACCGCAACGCGAGACGGTCGAGGCGACCTCGCTGATGCGTGAACTGACGACGCGTGACACCGCGCACGGCGGCACCGCCCGGCGGTCCCGGGTGAGCGGCGTCTCGCTGTTCGCACCGCTGCGCCGGCTGCGCCGCTCGCTGTTCGGCGGCAACCGGCACTGACGGTTCGCGCTCAGGCGGCCACACCGTCCCGGCGAAGCGCTGCGATCTCGTCGTCCGTCATCCCCACGGCGCGCAGCACCGCCGAGGTGTGCTCGCCGAGCGCGGGCACGTCCCCCATCCGCGGCTCCGTCCCGCCCGGCAGCGTGATCGGAGGCAGCAGCGCCCGCAGCGGCCCGGCCGGCGACCCCACCTCACGCCACCGCTGACGGGCCGCCAGCTGCGGATGCTCCGCCAGCTCGGTCAGGTCTCGCAGCCGCGCGCAGGCGATGCCCGCCGCCTCCAGCCGCGCCAGCGCCTCGTCGGTGTCCAGCGTCGCCAGCGCCGCGCCCACCAGCTCGTCCGTCCGCTCCCGGCGCGCCACCCGCGCCGCGTTCGTCGCGAACGCCGGATCGGTTCCCAACTCCGGCCGCCCGAGGACCTGTTCCGCCAGCCGCCGCCACTCCCGGTCGTTCTGCACCGACAGCAGCACCCGCCCGCCGTCGCGCGTCGGATAGGCGTCGTAGGGCGCGATGACGGCGTGCGCGAGTCCCGTGCGCGCCGGGGGAGTGCCGTCGTGCAGCACATGGTGCAGTGGATGGCCCATCCACTCCGCGAGCGCCTCCAGCATCGACACCTCCACCGGCCCGCCCCGGCCCGTCGCACCGCGCCGCACCAGCGCCGCGAGCACCCCCGAGAAGGCGTACATGCCGGCCGCGATGTCGGCCGCCGGGATGCCCGCCTTCACCGGCTGCTCCGGTGTGCCCGTGACCGACACCAGCCCGGCCTCGCACTGCACGAGCATGTCGTACGCCCGCTTGTCCGCGTACGGGCCGCTCGCGCCGTAGCCGGAGACGTCCACGGCGATCAGCCGCGGGTCGGCCGCGCACAGCGTCGCCGCGTCCAGGCCGAGCCGGGCGGCGGCGCCCTGGGCGAGGTTCTGCACGAACACGTCCGCCCCGGCGATCAGCCGCCGCACGACGGCGAGGCCGCGCGGGTCCTTCAGATCCAGCGCGACCGATTCCTTGCCGCGGTTGCACCACACGAAGTGCGAGGCCAGACCGCGCGCGGCGGTGTCGTACCCACGGGCGAAGTCACCGCCGTCGACCCGCTCGACCTTGATCACCCGGGCGCCGAGGTCGGCGAGCTGACGGGTGGCGAACGGGGCCGCGACGGCCTGTTCCACGGCGACGACGGTGATGCCCTCCAGGGGCAGCGGGAGCTGGTCCATGGACCGGATCATGACCCGCCGCCCCTGCTTTGTCAGCAGTGATTCAGCTCTCCCCGCGCGCGTACCGGCGCACGGCGAGCGGCGCGAACACCGCGATCAGCACCGCGCACCAGGCCAGCGACCCGGCGACCGGATGCGCCACCGGCCAGGCGGCGCCCTCGGGGACGGCGGCGTTGCCGAACAGGTCGCGCAGGGCCGTCGTCACCGCGCTGATGGGGTTCCACTCGGCGAGCGTGCGCAGCCAGCCGGGCAGGCCCTCGGTGGGGATGTACGCGTTGGACAGCAGTGGCAGGACGAAGGTGGCGCCGCCGAGCTGGCCGGCCGCCTCCTCGTTGCGGCTGAGCAGGCCGAGGAAGATGCCGGCCCAGGAGCAGGCGAAGCGGAAGAGCAGCAGCAGGGCGAGCGCGGCCGCCGCCTCGGGCACCGAGCCCTCGATCCGCCAGCCCACCAGCAGCCCGACCAGCAGGAACGGCACCGTCCCGGCAGCCGTGACGACGAGGTCGGCGACCGCCTGGCCGAGCGGTACGGCGGCCCTGCTGACCGGCAGGGTGCGCAGGCGGTCCGTCACGCCCCGGTGGACGTCCTGCGCCGCCTGGAACATGCCCGTCATCAGCCCGTTGGCGGCGGTGGCCACCAGCAGGCCCGGCACCAGGAAGGACCGGTACTGCGCGCCGGGGGTCGCCAGGGCGCTGCCGAAGACGTACCCGAAGAACAGCAGCATCGTGATCGGCATCGTCTGGGTCAGGATCAGCAGACCGGGGTTGTGGCGCAGCCGGCGCAGCTGCCGGCCCAGCATCGCCGTCCCGTCGTACGCGAGCGCGTTCATGCCGCGACCTCCGTCCGGTCCGTCAGCCTGAGGAACACGTCGTCGAGCGTGGGCGGCCGGATGCTCGCGTCGAGCAGGGGCACACCGGCCGCGTCCAGTTCGCGCACCAGGCGGGGAAGGGTGAGCGTGGTGTCCCGGGTGACGGCCGCCACGGCGTGCCGGTCGCGGTCGAAGGCCGGCGCCGCGCCGGTCAGCCGGTCGAGCACGGCCGCAGCCCGCTCCAGGGCGTCCGGGTCCGCGACGACCACCTCGGCCTGCGCGCCGACCAGTGCCTTCAGTTCGGCGGGGCTGCCGGTGTGCGCGACGCGCCCGCGGTCCATCAGGGCGATGTCGTCCGCGAGCTGATCGGCCTCCTCCAGATACTGCGTGGTCAGCAGCACGGTCGTGCCCTGCCGCCGCAGCGCGCGCACGGCGTCGTGGATCGCGGTGCGGGCGGCCGGGTCGAGTCCGGTCGTCGGCTCGTCGAGGAAGAGCACCTGCGGGCGGCACACCAGGCTCGCCGCCAGGTCCAGCCGACGGCGCATGCCGCCCGAGAGGGTGGACGCCGGGCGGTCCGCGGCCTCGGTCAGGCCGAAGCGCTCCAGCAGCTCGTCGGCGCGCGCCGCCGGGCCGCGCACCCGGTGCAGCCGGGCGAACAGCCGCAGGTTCTCCCGCCCGGTCAGATCGCCGTCGACCGACGCGTACTGCCCCGTGACGCCGATCCTGCGCCGCACCTCGCCGGCCGCGCGGACCAGGTCGTGCCCGGCGACCCGCGCGGAGCCGGCGTCCGGCCGCAGCAGCGTGGTCAGCAGCCGTACCGCCGTCGTCTTGCCCGCCCCGTTCGGGCCGAGCAGGCCGCACACCGTGCCCTCGGCCACGGCGAGATCGAGGCCGCGCAGGGCCCGCACCTCGCCGAAACGCTTCTCCAGACCTTCACTAAGTACAGCGTACGTAGAAGTCATGGCAGGACCATACCGCACTACGTACGCCGTACGTAACTACGATGGGGGGCGAGGTGATGATCGATGGCGGGCCGAGCGGCCGTACCCGAAGTGATCTGGGCGCGCCCCGAGCGGACCGGGCGCGGTCCCAGACCGGCGTACACCCGCGCCGGCATCGCGGCCGCCGCGGTGCGGGTGGCCGACGCCGAGGGGCTGGACGCGGTGTCGATGCGCCGCGTCGCCGCCGAACTGGGCTGCGGCACCATGTCGCTGTACAACTACGTCCCCCGCAAGGAGGACCTGTACGAGCTGATGGTGGACGCCGTCAGCGCCGAGCACGAGCTGTGGGAGCCGAGCGGCGACTGGCGCGCCGACATGCTGCGCGTCGCCCACCAGACCCGCGCGCTGATGCACCGCCACCCCTGGATGCCCGCCCTGATGTCACCGGTCTACGGCTTCAGCCCGCACGCCCTGCGCTACCTGGAGCACTGCCTGGCCTGCCTGGACCCGCTGCCCGCGCCCTACGGCACCAAGATGGAGCTCATCGCCATGCTGAACGGCGTGGTGACGACGTACACGGCGAACGAGCTGGCCACCGCCGAGCGCACCCGGGCGCTGCCCTGGTCCCCGCAGGAGGAGACCGCGGTACGGATCGCCTACCTCGGCGGGCAGCTGGCGAGCGGCGCGTACCCGCGGATGGCGGCGGCGTTCGCCGAGGACTCCGGGCCCATCGACCTGGAGGCCGTGTTCGAGCGGGCGCTGGGGCGCGTGCTGGACGCGTTCGAGCCGAAGGACTAGGGGGTGTCTCGTCGATCAGGCCAGGCGTCGCGAGCCCGGCGTGATCGACGAGACACCCCCTAGCGCCCGCAGGGGAGTGCCGGCGGGGCCTACAGCAGCGCCAGCTGGCCCTCCGGGCCCTCCTCCCGGGCGTCCAGGACCGACGCCGGGCGGCGGGCGGCGTCCGGCACCGGCAGCACCCCCGCCGCGCGCAGGTCCGGCGCGGTGACGGGCTCGGTCAGCTCCCACCCGGCCCGCTGCGGCCGCAGCTCCGCCAGCAGCGCCAGCACCGTGATCAGCTCCAGCAGCTCCGACGTCCACGCCTGCGGCCAGAGAGCCGGGCGGATCGCCTCCAGGGTGCCCGGCTCGCCCTCGGCGATCCGCGCCGCGAACCACTGCTCCAGGACGCGCGTGCCGTCCACCGTGCAGTCCCACGCCTCGGGCGGCACCGGCGCGATCCGGCCCTCGTCGAGGTGCAGGGCCTCCTCCTCGCGGTCGTAGTGCAGCGACAGCGGCCGGGAGGGGAGCGGGGCGCGCACGTAGGGGCGGCGGCCGCCGGGCAGCTTGGGCCGCTCGCCGTCGCGCCGCATCAGCCACAGCGCCCGCCGGCCCAGCTCCACGCCGTGCTCCCACAGGCCGGCGTCCTCGGTGAGCGGAACGGGGTGGCCGGGGCGGACATCCGTGAGCGTCCAGGCGACGATCCAGGCCAGGACGTCCGGGGCGGTCACCGGCCGGCCGAGGCGGGCCGTGAGGTGCTCCGGCAGGCCGGGGGCGACATTGGGCTCCCGGCCGCCCGGACGGCGGTACAGGGGGCGCACCCGGCCCGCCCGCACCAGCGGGAAGCACGAGGTGGCCAGCAGGGCCTCCGGCAGCTCCACCACGAACACCTGCCGCTCGTCGGCCACCCGCCACAGCTCGGGCCGGGCCGCGTCGATCAGCCGGTGGTCGGGGATCAGCCACTGCTCGTCGAACGGCCCCACCAGGGCCCGCACCGGCTCCGGGCACGGACCCGAGGCCCGGGCGAGCCGCTCGGTGCCGGCCCGCTGCCCCGGCAGCTGGCCCACCGCCGAGTGCAGGGTGCGGGCGCGGGAGGGCTCGAACAGCGCCTCCCGGTCGGACGCCCCCGCCGCCAGCAGCGCGTCCCAACGGGCTCTCAGGGACGCCGCGTCGGGGCCCGCCGGCCATGTGCGGCCGAGCCGCGGCGGTGCGACGGACCACGGCATGAGGTCCGCCAGCAACGGAGCGTCGTCGTACGTCACGCCCGGCATCGTACGACGGGCTCAGTGCGCCTCGAGCGTCACGGTGAAGGAGAAGCGGTCGCCGCGGTAGTGGATGACGACCACGTCCAGCACCCGGCCCTGCGGGTCGTAGGTGACGCCCGTGTAGTGCAGGATCGGGCTCAGCAGCGGCACTTGGAGCAGCCGCGACGTCTCCGGGTCGGCGAGCCGGGCCTCGACCGTGTCCGTGATCCGGCTGATGTCCGCGCCCACCACGTCCCGCAGCACCTTCGTCATCGGCCAGCGGGCCAGGTCGTCCGGGTCGATGCGGTCGGCCAGTTCGGGCCGCACCCAGTTGCGGGCGTGGTTGGTCGGCTCACCCGTCTTGTCGTCGCTGCGCAGCCGGTGGTACGTCGCCGCCTCCGCCAGCCCCGGGAAGTAGCCGGCGAGTTCGGCCGGGACCGGACCGCGGCCGTGCTCCAGCAGCTCGGTGACCATGCCGGACTGCTGGGCCACGATCGCGTCCACCGAGCCCAGCAGCCGCACCGGGGCGCCCCGCTGTGCCGTGGGCTCGATGAACGTCCCGCGCCGCCGGTGCCGGGTGATCAGCCCCTCCTCCTCCAGCTCCTTCAGCGCCTGCCGCATGGTCAGCACGCTCACGCCGTAGTGCCCGGCCAGCTGCTCCTCGGTGGGCAGGCGCAGCGGGTCCTGGGGCGAACGGCCGAGTATCGAGGCGCGCAGCGACTGCGACACCTGGTACCACAGCGGCAGCTTGCGGTTCAGGACGATCGAATCGGGAGCGAAGGAGGTCACGGGGGTCATCCGTACCGGTCGCGGCGGGTCAGTGCAAGGGGCGGAAGTGACGCTCCAGGCCGGCCCACACGTCGTCGTAGCGCTGCTGGAGGTGCTCCGCGCGCGCCGCGTGCGGGGTGAGCGTCACCGGCCAGCGGGTCTCGAACATGAACGCCAGGCCGTCGTCGAGCTTCTGCGGTTTCAGCTCCGCGCCGCTCGCCTTGTCGAAGGTCTCCCGGTCCGGGCCGTGCGCCGACATCATGTTGTGCAGCGAGCCGCCGCCCGGCACGAAGCCCTCCGCCTTGGCGTCGTAGGCGCCCTCGATCAGGCCCATGTACTCGCTCATCACGTTGCGGTGGAAGTACGGCGGCCGGAAGGTGTCCTCCCCGACCAGCCAGCGCGGCGCGAACACGACGAAGTCGACGCCGGCCAGCCCGGGGGTGTCGCTCGGCGAGGTCAGCACGGTGAAGATCGACGGGTCCGGGTGGTCGTAGGAGATCGTGCCGATCACATTGAAGCGGCGCAGGTCGTAGACGTACGGCACGTGGTTGCCGTGCCAGGCGACCACGTCCAGCGGGGAGTGGTCGTAGGTCGCGTGCCAGAGGTTGCCGCAGAACTTGTTCACCACCTCCACCGGGCCCTCGACGTCCTCGTACGCGGCGACCGGGGCCTGGAAGTCCCGGGCGTTGGCCAGGCCGTTGGCGCCGATGGGGCCGAGGTCCGGCAGACGGAAGGGGGCGCCGTAGTTCTCGCAGACGTAGCCGCGGGCGCTGTCGTCGAGCAGCTCCACGCGGAAGCGCACCCCGCGCGGGATCAGCGCCACATGGCCGGGCTCGGCGTGCAGCAGGCCGAACTCCGTGCGCAGCAGCAGCCCGCCGCGCTCCGGGACGATCAGCAGCTCGCCGTCGGCGTCGCTGAAGACCCGGTCCATGGAGGCGGTGGCGTGGTAGAGGTGCACGGCCATGCCGGTGCGCTGGGTGACGTCACCGTTGCCGCCGAGCGTCCACAGGCCGGCCAGGAAGTCCGTCCCCGGCTCCGGCTCGGGCAGCGGGTTCCAGCGCAGCCGGTTCGGGTCGGGCGCGGTCTGCGTGAACGGCGCCGTGCGCAGCATGCCGTTGCCCGTGCGGGTGAACGCCGGGTGGGCGGCCGAGGGGCGGATGCGGTACAGCCACGAGCGGCGGTTGTGCGCCCGGGGCTCGGTGAACGCCGTACCGCTCAGCTGCTCCGCGTACAGCCCGAGGGGGGCGCGCTGGGGGGAGTTGCGGCCGACGGGCAGGGCGCCCGGGACGGCCTCCGAGCTGTGCTCGTTGCCGAATCCGGAGAGGTAGGCCAGCCCCTCGGCCGTCTTGCGCGCGTCCCCGCTCATGCACATCGCTCCCTTGCGCCGCTCTTGGGTGTCCGGATGCCCGGCGCGTCCGGCCGCCGGACGGTCGGCTCGCCGGGGTGGTCTCCGGGCGATCCTGATTCCTATGCATCACCGTAGGATTCCCGTTCGGGCGGGCGCAAGAGGGATACCCGCCCTACCTCAGGACTACGGCCGGAACCCGACCTCAGGGGGATCCGGGGCGCCGCACCCGCGCCCTACGCTTGGCGGACATGACGTGGTGGCGCGGGCTCCTCGCCGCGCTCGTGGTCGGTGGCCTGCTGTTTCTCGGCTCGGCGGGCTGCGGCTCGGGCGGGGCCGGGGGCCGGGAGAAACAGGGCACGCAGGACACCGCCCAGCCGGTGGGCAAGGTCCTCGACGAGACGGACGAGGAAGGACGGCACTACCGGGAGATCGGCGGAAAACACGCGCCCGAGGTGGGCATCCAGGTGCAGCCCGGCCCGGGCGGCGCGTGGGAGATACGGCTGACCCTGCACCGCTTCCGCCTCTCGCCGGCCGGCGCGAGACCCGAGGCGGTGGCCGGGCGCGGCACGGCGCGCCTGTCCGTCGACGGCCGCCGGGTGACCGACCTGCGCACCGCCGCCTGCCGGCTGCCGGCCCGTCTGATGCCGCACGGCCTGCACCACGTCAGGGTCCGCCTCTACGCCGACGACGGCACCGTCTGGGCGGTGGACGGCAAGCCGGTCCAGAGCACCGCCGCCATCACCGTCTCCGGCGAGGGCGCCCCGGCGGGCGCGGGCGGCGGGGGCGCCGCGAGCGGGGCGTTGAGTGGCGCGGGGGCCCCGATGCGTACCGGGGGGCGAGGTTCACCGGACCCCGGCGGAAAGGCATCATGATGCCCGTGCCCCACGCGACCTCCCTGCGCCGCGCGCCCGTCCAGCGGCGCAGCGCCGAACGGCTGACCAGGATCCTCGACGCATGCGCCGACCTGCTCGACGAGGTCGGCTACGACGCCCTGAGCACCCGCGCGGTCGCGCTGCGCGCCGGGGTGCCCATCGGCTCGGTCTACCGGTTCTTCGGCAACAAGCGGCAGATGGCGGACGCACTCGCGCAGCGCAACCTCGACCGCTACACCGAACGCGTCACCGAGCGGCTGGGCACGGTCACGCGCGGGGACTGGCGGGCCGCGATGGACGCGATCCTGGACGAGTACCTGGCGATGAAGCGCACCGCGCCCGGCTTCTCCCTCGTCGACTTCGGCAACCAGATACCCATCGGCACCCCCCACGCCGAGCCCAACCTGCGGGTCGCCGGCCCGCTGACGGACCTGCTCGCGGAGTTCCTCGGCCGGGAGCCGGACGAGGGGCTGCGGCGCACGTTCCTGGTGGCGGTGGAGACGGCCGACACGCTGGTGCACCTGGCGTTCCGGATGGACGCCCAGGGGGACGAGGGCATCATCGCGGAGACCCGGGAACTGCTGCGGGCGTATCTGGGCCGGGTCCTGGACTGATCCGGCCCCGCGCGCGGGCGTCGCCGCTCACCCCTCCCCATCGGCCATACCGGTCGGTATGCTCGGCTCGTCCGTGCGTCACCCGGTGACGCCGCGCCGCACCCCGGGAGGACCCGTGTCCCGCACCGCCCTGCGTATCTGCCCCCTGTGCGAGGCCACCTGCGGGCTGACCCTGACCATCGAGGGCAGCCGGGTCACCGGCGCCCGCGGTGACCGGGACGACGTGTTCAGCAAGGGATTCATCTGCCCCAAGGGCGCCTCCTTCGGGGCCGTCGACGCCGACCCCGACCGGCTGCGCCGGCCCCTGGTCCGCCGGGACGGGGAACTGCGCGAGGCGACCTGGCAGGAGGCCTTCGACGCGGTCGCCGCCGGCCTGCGCCCGGTGATCGAACGGCACGGACCGCACGCCGTCGGCATCGTCCTCGGCAACCCCAACGTGCACACCATGGCCGGGGGCCTCTACCCGCCGGTCCTGCTCGGCGCGCTCGGCACCCGGAGCCTGTTCACCGCCTCCACCGTCGACCAGATGCCCAAGCACGTCTCCAGCGGCCTGTTGTACGGCGACGCCAACCTGATCCCCGTGCCCGACCTCGACCGCACCGACCACCTGCTGCTCCTCGGCGCCAACCCGCTGGAGTCCAACGGCAGTCTGTGCACCGCCCCCGACTTCCCCGGCCGGCTCAAGGCGCTCAAGGCCCGCGGCGGCACGCTCACCGTGATCGACCCGCGCCGCACCCGCACCGCCCGCCTCGCCGACCGGCACCTCGCGATCCGGCCCGGCACGGACGCCCTGCTGCTCGCCGCGATGGCACACGTCCTCTTCGAGGAAGACCTCGTCCGCCTGGGCGACCTGGCACCCCACGTCCAAGGCGTGGACGAACTCCGCGACGCGGTGAAGGACTTCACGCCGGAGGCCGTGGCCGCCGCCTGCGACGTCGACGCCGGCGTCATCCGCACCCTCGCCCGCGAGCTGGCCGCCGCCGAGTCCGCCGCCGTCTACGGCCGGATCGGCAGCTGCACCGTGCCGTTCGGCACGCTCGGCAGCTGGCTGGTCGACGTCCTGAACATCCTCACCGGCAACCTCGACCGCCCCGGCGGCGCGCTCTTCCCGCTGGCCGCCACCGACAGGGCGCCCCGCCCGGCCGGTCCCGGCCGCGGCTTCCAGCTGGGCCGCTGGCACTCCCGGGTGAGCAAGTACCCCGAGGCCAAGGGCGAGTTGCCGCTGTCCGCGCTGGCCGAGGAGATCGACACCGTCACCGCGCACGGCGAGCCGGTGCGCGCACTGATCGCGATCGCCGCCAACCCGGTGCTGTCCGCGCCCGACGGCGACCGCCTCGACAAGGCCCTCGCCTCCCTGGACTTCATGGTCAGCGTCGACCCCTACCTCAACGAGACCTCGCGCCACGCCGACGTCGTGCTGCCCCCGCCCCCGCCCGCGCAGAGTCCGCACCACGACTTCGCCTTCAACACCCTCGCCGTGCGCAACCAGGTCCGCTACACCCGCCCCGCCGTCCCGCTGGAGCCGGACCGGATGGCCGAGACCGAGATCCTCGCCCGGCTCGTCCTCGCGGCGAGCGGCATGCACGGTGCCGATCCGTCGGCGGTGGACGCCCTGGTGATCGACCAGACCCTCGCCAAGGCGGTCCGCGACCCGCACTCACCCGTGCACGGCCGCGAGCCGAAGGAGCTGGCGGCGCAGCTCACTGGTGACAACGGCCCCGAGCGCCGGCTCGACCTGATGCTGCGCCTCGGCCCCTACGGCGACGGCTTCGGCGTACGGCCCGACGGGCTGAACCTGGAGAAGCTGCTGGCCCACCCGCACGGCATCGACCTCGGCCCGCTGCGGCCCAGGCTGCCGCAGCCGCTGAAGACAGTCAGCGGCAAGGTCGAGCTGCTGCCCGCGCCGATCGCCGGCGACCTGCCCCGGCTGCGGGCCGCCCTGCGTGAGCGCGCCGACGGGCTGGTCCTGGTCGGCCGCCGCCATCTGCGGTCCAACAACAGCTGGATGCACAACATCCCGGCCCTCACCGGCGGCTCCAACCGCTGCACCCTGCACATCCACCCCGAGGACGCCGAACGCCTGGGCGTGCGGGACGGAGCGGCCGTACGCGTCAAGGGCGCCGGGGGAGAGGTCACCGCGCCCGCCGAGGTCACCGACGCGGTGCGCCCCGGCGTCGTCAGCCTCCCGCACGGCTGGGGCCACGACCGCCCCGGCACCCGGCTCGGCCACGCCGCCGCCGACCCCGGCGCCAACGTCAACCAGCTGCTCGACGGCAGCCTGCTCGACCCGCTCTCGGGCAACGCGGTCCTCAACGGCGTGCCCGTCGAAGTGTCCGCCGTGACCGAAAAGCTCAGCCGGTTGACCTCGGCAAAGCTGTGACCTGGAGTTTTGCGCTTATTGCTCGCACGTCAACGTCTTGTTAACGCTGTTTGACGCGACCTAACGTCGTCGCACCGCCGGCCCCCTGGTGGGATGTTCAAGGGCGAACGTTAGGTATCCACTCATGCTGACCATCCTCGGCTTCGCCATGATCGCGACCTTCCTGGTCCTGATCATGCTGAAGAAGATGTCGCCGATCGCGGCGCTCGTGCTCATACCCGCACTGTTCTGTGTCTTCGTGGGCAAGGGCGCCAAGCTCGGCGACTACGTCATCGACGGAGTCACCGGCCTCGCCCCCACCGCGGCGATGCTGATGTTCGCGATCGTCTACTTCGGTGTGATGATCGACGTCGGGCTCTTCGACCCGATCGTGCGCGGGATTCTGAAGTTCTGCAAAGCAGATCCGCTGCGGATCGTCGTGGGCACCGCCGTGCTCGCCGCGATCGTCTCGCTCGACGGTGACGGCTCGACCACCTTCATGATCACCGTCTCGGCGATGTACCCGCTGTACAAGCGCCTGAAGATGAGCCTGGTCGTGATGACCGGCGTCGCCGCCATGGCCAACGGCGTGATGAACACGCTGCCGTGGGGCGGCCCCACCGCCCGCGCCGCGACCGCGCTGAAGCTCGACGCCGGCGACATCTTCGTGCCGATGATCCCGGCCCTCGCCATGGGCCTGCTGTTCGTCCTCGCCCTCTCCTACGTCCTCGGCCGCCGCGAGCGCAAGCGGCTCGGCGTGCTGACGCTGGACGAGGTGCTGGTGGAGGAGCCCGCCGAGCAGGAGACCGTCCTCGTGGGCGCCGGCTCCGGCAAGGGCGCCAAGGGCGCGACCGGCGGCTCGGGAACGGGCAAGGGCGGCGCGAGCACGGCCGGCGGCTCCGGCGCCGGCGCGGACCTTCCCGAGGAGGCCGAGGAGGAGGGCTTCCAGGGGCTCGACCCCCACCGGGCCACCCTGCGCCCCAAGCTGTACTGGTTCAACGCGCTCCTCACCGTCGTCCTGCTGACGGCCATGATCATGGAGTGGCTGCCGATCCCGGTGCTGTTCCTGCTCGGCGCCGCGCTCGCGCTGACCGTCAACTACCCGCACATGCCCGACCAGAAGGCCCGCATCGCCGCGCACGCCGAGAACGTCCTCAACGTCTCCGGCATGGTCTTCGCCGCCGCCGTCTTCACCGGCGTCCTGCAGGGCACCGGCATGGTCGACCACATGGCCAAGTGGCTGGTGGGCAACATCCCCGACGGCATGGGCCCGCACATGGCCTTCGTCACCGGCCTGTTGAGCATCCCGCTGACGTACTTCATGTCCAACGACGGCTTCTACTTCGGCATCCTGCCGGTCCTCGCCGAGGCGGGCCAGGCGCACGGGGTCCCCGCCGTCGAGATCGCCCGCGCCTCGATCATCGGCCAGCCGCTGCACATGTCCAGCCCGCTCGTCCCGGCCGTCTACGTCCTGGTCGGCATGGCCAAGGTCGAGTTCGGCGACCACACCCGGTTCGTCGTGAAATGGGCCGCGCTGACCTCGCTCGTGGTCCTCGGCGCGGGAATCCTGTTCGGGATCATCTGACCTTCGCACACAGGAGGAAACCATGGCGCCCGGTGGGAACCGCGGCTGGCTGCTCCGCCTCGTCATCGCCTTCGGCTTCGCGCAGGGGGCGGTGTCGATGGCCCGGCCCGCCGTCTCCTACCGGGCCCTCGCGCTGGGCGCCGACGAGCGGGCGGTCGGCGTCATCGCCGGTGTGTACGCGCTGCTGCCGCTCTTCGCCGCCGTACCGCTCGGCCGCCGCACCGACCACGGCCGGTGCGCGCCGCTGCTGCCGGCCGGTGTCGTCCTGATCGCCGGCGGCTGCGCGCTCAGCGGGCTCGCCGGGTCGCTGTGGACGATGGCGGTGTGGAGCGGGGTGATGGGCCTCGGCCACCTCTGCTTCGTGATCGGCGCCCAGTCGCTCGTCGCCCGCCAGTCCGCCCCGCACGAACAGGACCGCAACTTCGGCCACTTCACCATCGGCGCCTCCCTGGGGCAGCTCGTCGGCCCGATCGCCGCGGGCGCCCTGATCGGTGGCGCCGACCGGGCCGGCAGCAGCGCCCTGGCCCTGCTCGTCGCGGGCGCGGGCGCGGCGGCCGCGTGCACCTCGCTGTGGCGCATCGAGCACCGGAACACGGCGGCCGCGCCGGGCAAGGGGCCGGGCGCGCGGGTTCCCGTCGGCGGCATCCTGCGCACCCGGGGCGTGCCGGCGGGCATCCTCGTCAGCCTCGCGGTGCTGTCCGCGACCGACATCCTGACCGCCTACCTGCCGGTGGTCGGCGAGCACCGCGGGATCGCGCCGAGCGTGATCGGCGTGCTGCTGTCGCTGCGGGCGGCGGCCACCATCGCCTGCCGACTGGTCCTCACCCCGCTGCTGCGGCTGCTCGGCCGCACGGTGCTGCTCACCGTGACGTGCGCGCTGGCGGCCGTGCTGTGCGCGGGGATCGCGCTGCCGCTGCCGGTGTGGGCGCTCGGCGGGGTGCTCGCCGTCCTCGGGTTCTGCCTGGGCGTGGGGCAGCCGCTGTCGATGACGACGGTCGTGCAGGCGGCGCCCGACGGCGCCCGCTCCACCGCGCTCGCCCTGCGGCTGACGGGCAACCGGCTGGGCCAGGTGGCCGCGCCCGCGGCGGCCGGACTGGTCGCCGGGGTCGCCGGGGTGGCGGCGCCGTTCGTGATGCTCGGGGCGTTGCTGCTGCTGTCCTCGGGCGTGGCGCTGCGGGCGCCGGGCGACGGGGGCCGCCGGGACGGTGCGGGGACGGGACGGGCGCCCGGTGAAGGGACGGATCGGGCCCCGGACGAAGGGACGGGACGGGCGCCGGGGAAGCCGCGTGGGCGGTCCCGAATGCGCCGCACGAGCGATATCTGACGGCGCGCCGGGTGTCGTTGCCGGGCGTCGTCGGCCGGGTGTCGCAGAGTCCAGGGCGAAAGAGCGATTTGTATGAAAATCGTCCTGACTCGGAGGAACCGTATGCCCACCCTGACACGTCCACGTCCCTTCGCCTCCCGTGCAGGCGCTGCCGTCGTCCTCACCGCCCTCGCGGCGTCCGGCGCGTCCTGGGTCGCGGCGCCGGCCGCGGTGGCTCAGGGGGAGAACGGCGACATCCGCATCCACCGGGCGTACCCGGAGCGCGACGGCCAGATGCGCTACGACGGCTCGAAGGAGGACTCCGTCGTCTGCCAGTTCTACCTGGACGCGGTCAACTTCGACGGGCTGCCGACCATCGCCTACACGATCGAGCCGAAGCCCCCGCTGCCCAGCGCCGCCACCACCGCCGGCACCATCCAGCTGGGCGGCGGCGCCGGTCACAGCGAGGTCATCGGGCTGGCCGACGGCCAGTACACGCTCTCGTGGACCGCCGGAACGCGCCATGAGAAGGTGTTCCGCGTCAAGTGCCCCGAGAAGAACAACCGGTCGCACGGCCCCGGCCAGATCGAGGACCACGAGCAGCGCGGTGACGCGGCCTGGGGCCGCGACCAGAACGGGCCGCGCGGCGGCGTGCACGCGGGCGGCGGCGGACTCGTCGACACGGCGGCCGCCTACACGCCGGTGACCGCCGCGGCGGGTGTCGGTGTCGTCGCGATCGGCGCCGCCGTCTACTTCCGGATGATGCGCCGGCGCACCCATGGTGCCGCCTAGGCGCAGACGCAGGCCCTGGCACCGGACCCGTGCCTACCGTCTGACCAGGACGGCCGTACTGACGGTCGTCCTGGTGACGATGGGGGTCCGGTGCGCGGGACACGACCGGCCGGCCGCACCCGCGCAGGCGGGCGGACCGGACGCGGTGGCGGTCGCCGGGCCGCCCCCGGGCCGGGCCGGCGATCCCGGCACAGCGCGGGCGAGCGCCGAGCCCGCCCGGCCCGCCGGCAGCGCCTCGCCGGCCCGGCCCGCCGGCAGCCCGACGGCGGTCCGGCCGAGTCCCGAGGTGACCCGCGTCAGGGCCCGGCCCGCACCCCCGGGCGGGCCGCTGCCCCGCTCCCGGCCGACCACCTTCCGCGTCCCGTCCCTCGGGATCGACGCCCCGGTCACCGGGCTGCGGCTGAACCAGGACCGGGAGCTGCAGACGCCGCCGGTCGACCGGCCCAGGCTCGTCGGCTGGTACCAGGGCGGGCCCACGCCCGGCGAGCCGGGCACCGCGATCGCCGTCGGGCACCGCGACACCACCAAGGGCCCCGCCGTCTTCGCCGGGCTCGCGCTGGTCAAGCCCGGCAAGCCGATCGAGGTGGGACGCGCGGACGGCCGTACCGCGGTGTACACGGTGGACCGCGTGCGGGTGTTCGACAAGTCCGGCTTCCCGGACAAGGAGGTGTACGGCCCGTCCCGGCGCCCGGAGCTGCGCGTGATCACCTGCGGCGGCCTCTTCAGCCGGCGCACCGGATACACCAGCAACGTGGTCGTCTTCGCCCACCTCACGGCGGTGAAGTGACCCACGGGGCGGGACGCCCGGCACACTTCGGGCGCTCCGCCCCGCGGCGCGCCCGCTCCCCGCGGTGCGTGCGCTCCCGGCGGTGCGTCGCCCCTCACACCGCGTGGGCCCCCGGCGGTGCGCTCGCCCCGGGGGGCGTCCGCCCACCGCGGTGCGTCCGCCCCTCCCGCGGTGCGTCCGCCCCTCCCGCGGTGCGTCCGCCCACCGCGGTGCGCCGTCCGGCGCCCCGCGACCCGCCGTGCAGGCACTCCGCACTCCGCACTCCGCACCCCGATCGCCGTCGCACGTTTCCCCCAGGGGGCTGAATCCTGCCGTCCGCTTTCTCACCAGCTGGACGGAAGCGGCAGGATGACGCCCGGTGTCTTCCCAGCGCCGTGTGCGTTCCGTTAACTTCCGTGACCCACAGGCCCCGTACATCCCGCACGGGGCGTCCGACCGCGGAGCACCAGCGCCCCCGTCTGCCCCCAGGGACGACACCATGACACGCGCCATCTCCCTGCACGACATCAGCAAGGTCTACGCGAAAGGCGCCCGTGTGGTGGACCGGCTCACGCTGGACATCGCGCCGGGCGAGTTCCTCGTCCTGCTCGGCCCCTCCGGATGCGGCAAGTCCACCGTGCTGCGCATGATCGCCGGCCTGGAGGAGATCACCGAGGGCACCCTGCGGCTGGACGGCGAGTGGGCCAACGACCTGCCGCCCTCCGCCCGGGACATGGCGATGGTGTTCCAGAACTTCGCCCTGTACCCGAGCATGACGAGCCGCGACAACATCGGCTTCCCGCTGCGCATCGAGTCCCCGAACGCGGACCCGGGCCCGCGCGTCGACGCCACCGCGCGGATGCTCGGCATCGAGGACCTGCTCGACCGCTTCCCCGCCCAGCTCTCCGGCGGCGAGCGCCAGCGCGTCGCGATGGGCCGGGCCATCGCCCGCCACCCCTCGGCGTTCCTGATGGACGAGCCGCTGTCCAACCTCGACGCCAAGCTGCGCAACCACCTGCGCGCCGAGATCTCCACGCTCACCCGCGAACTCGGCGTCACCACGGTGTACGTCACCCACGACCAGGGCGAGGCGATGTCCCTGGGCGACCGGGTCGCCGTCATGCGCGGCGGGGTGCTCCAGCAGGTCGGCACCCCGCGCGAGGTCTACGCCCTGCCCCGCAACGTGTTCGTCGCCGCCTTCATCGGCACCCCGCGCATCAACCTGCTGCGCGGCCTGGTGCGCGCCCCGCTGGACGGCGCGATGACGATCAGCCTCGGCAAGCAGTTCCTGCGGCTGCCCGAACCGCTGTCCCTGGACCACCAGTTGCTGCGCGTCCAGCAGGGGCGCGAGGTGATCGTGGGCCTGCGCTCGGAGGCCGTCCGCATCGCCAAGCCGAGCGCCGCCCGGCCCGGCGAGGTGCCGATCACCGGCCTCGTCGAGCACGTGGAGTTCCAGGGCCACGAGAGCCTGGTCCACTTCAACACCGGCTCCAGCCCCGCCGTCGTCCCCGAACTGGAGGCGCCGCGCCCGGTGTCCCGGCCGGTGCGGCGGCGCCGGCGCGACGGCTCGGTGCTGGAGCGGCTGCGCGAGCGGGCGGGGGCGCTGCGGGCCGGGCCCGTCGTCGTGCTGGACCGCCCGGACGAGCCCCTGGCCGAGCCCGCGCCGCCGACCGCCCGGGTCCCCGGCGACCTGGTCGTGCGCACCACGCCGGATCTGCGCCTGCGGCACGGCATGCAGGTGCCGCTGCTGGTCGACCTGGCCCACCTGTTCGTCTTCGACCAGCACGGCGAACGCGTCTGCCCGTCGCCGGACCGGCTGCCGGACCTCGACGAGTGAGCCACCGCACGGCCGTGATGTCATGAGGCGTCTGGCGCACTAAAACTATCGCCGCTAGTTTGTGTGTCGGACCTCCGCACCGGCCCCGAGGAGCACCATGAAGGCACACGACGGCATGTACCTCGACGGCGCCTGGCGCCCCGCAGCGGGCGAGGACGTCATCGAGGTGGTGAACCCGGCCGACGAGCAGGTCATCGCCCGTGTCCCGGCCGGCGGCGCCCTCGACGTGGACAACGCCGTACGGGCCGCCCGTGCGGCGCTGCCCGGCTGGGCCGCCACCGCGCCCGCCGAGCGCGCCGCGCGCCTGGCCGCCCTGCGCGACGCGCTCGCCGCCCGCAAGGACGAGATCGCCGAGACGGTCACCGCCGAACTCGGCTCCCCGCTGCCCTTCTCGCAGAACGTGCACGCGGCCGTCCCGATCGCCGTCGCCGGCTCCTACGCGGAACTGGCCGCGACGCACCCCTTCGAGGAGCGGGCCGGCAACTCCACGGTCCTCCACGAGCCGATCGGCGTCGTCGGCGCGATCACGCCGTGGAACTACCCGCTGCACCAGATCGTCGCCAAGGTCGCCCCCGCCCTCGCCGCGGGCTGCACCGTCGTCCTCAAGCCCGCCGAGGACACCCCGCTGACCGCGCAGCTGTTCGCCGAGGCGGTGCACGAGGCTGGCGTCCCGGCCGGTGTGTTCAACCTGGTCACCGGCCTCGGCCCGGTCGCGGGACAGGCCCTCGCCGAGCACCCCGGCATCGACATGATCTCCTTCACCGGCTCCACCGCGGTCGGCCGCCGGATCGGCGCGGTCGCGGGTGCCGCGATCAAGAAGGTGGCCCTGGAGCTGGGCGGCAAGTCCGCCAACGTCATCCTGCCCTCCGCCGACCTCGCCAAGGCCGTCAACGTCGGCGTCGCCAACGTCATGTCCAACTCCGGGCAGACCTGCAGCGCCTGGACCCGGATGCTGGTCCACCGCGACCGGTACGAGGAGGCCGTCGCCCTCGCCGCGGCCGCCGCCGCCAAGTACGGCGACCGCATCGGCCCGCTGGTCAACGCCAGGCAGCAGGAGCGGGTGCGCGGCTACATCGAGAAGGGCGTCGCCGAGGGCGCCCGGCTGGTCGCCGGCGGCCCCGAGGCCCCGCGCGAGCGCGGCTGGTTCGTCAGCCCGACCGTCTTCGCCGACGTCACCCCCGAGATGACGATCGCGCAGGAGGAGATCTTCGGCCCGGTCCTGTCGATCCTGCGCTACGACGACGAGGAGGACGCCCTGCGCATCGCCAACGGCACGGTCTACGGCCTGGCCGGCGCGGTGTGGGCGGGCGACGAGGCAGAGGCGGTGGCCTTCGCCCGCCGGATGGACACCGGGCAGGTCGACATCAACGGCGGCCGCTTCAACCCGCTCGCCCCCTTCGGCGGCTACAAGCAGTCCGGCGTCGGCCGCGAGCTCGGCGCGCACGGCCTCACCGAGTACCTCCAGACCAAGTCCCTGCAGTTCTAGGAGAGTTCACGTGGTTCGCGCTGCCGTCCTGCCCGCCGTGGGCGCCCCGCTCGAGATCACGGACATCGAGCTGCCCGACCCCGGGCCCGGCCAGGTCCGGGTCCGGCTCGCCGCCGCCGGCGTCTGCCACTCCGACCTGTCGCTGTCCAACGGCACCATGCGAGTGCCGGTGCCCGCCGTGCTCGGCCACGAGGGCGCCGGCACGGTCGTCGCCGTCGGCGAGGGCGTCACGCACCTGGCGCCCGGCGACGGCGTCGTCCTCAACTGGGCCCCGGCCTGCGGCGGTTGCCCCGCCTGCGCGCGCGGCGAGGTGTGGCTGTGCGCCAACGCCCTCAACGGCGCCGCCGCCGTGTACGCCCGCACCGCCGACGGCACCGACCTGCACCCCGGCCTCAATGTCGCGGCCTTCGCCGAGGAGACCGTCGTCGCCGCCTCCTGCGCGCTGCCCCTGCCGCCCGGCATCCCGCTCACCGACGCGGCCCTGCTCGGCTGCGCGGTCCTCACCGGCTACGGCGCCGTCCACCACTCCGCCCGGGTGCGCACCGGCGAGTCCGTCGCGGTGTTCGGCGTCGGGGGAGTGGGTCTGGCCACCCTGCAGTCCGCGCGGATCGCGGGGGCGTCGACGATCGTCGCCGTCGACGTCTCCCCCGAGAAGGAGGAGCTGGCCCGCGCCGCAGGCGCCACGCACTACGTCGTCGCCTCCGAGGACACCGCCCGCGAGATCCGCGGCCTCACCGGCAAGCAGGGCGTGGACGTGGCCGTGGAGTGCGTGGGCCGCGCGGTGTCGATCCGCGCCGCCTGGGACTCCACCCGGCGCGGCGGCCGCACCACGGTCGTCGGCATCGGCGGCAAGGACCAGCAGGTCACCTTCAACGCCCTGGAGATCTTCCACTGGGGCCGCACCCTGTCCGGCTGCGTCTACGGCGACTGCGACCCGGCCGCCGACCTCCCGGTGCTGGCCGAGCACGTGCGGGCCGGACGCCTGGACCTGTCGGCGCTGGTGACCGAGCGCATCGCGCTCGACGGCATCCCGGCGGCCTTCGAGAACATGCTCGCCGGCAAGGGCGGCCGCGCCCTGGTCGTCTTCTAGCACCGGCCGCGCCGGGCCTCCTCCCGGCGCGGCCGACGCCCCGTCCCCGGTCGTGAGCGGCGGCCGACGACCCCCTCCCCGGCCGTGAGCGGCGGCCGGGGCCCCCTCCCCGGCCGTGAGCGGCGGCCGGGGACCCCGGCATGCCCGCGCGCGGAACCCGCCGGGACGTGTGCCACGTACAGGTAAAACTCGGGGTGCCCGACCGGTTGACGTCCATACCGTCCGGTCAGTACGTTCCCGGGAACCTGAGCCGCCCCCCTCCCGTCCCCCGCACCCTTCGGAGTGTGCACGCATGGACACGGCACCTTCCGCTCACCCGCTCACCACCGCACCGGCCCCCGCCGGACACCGCCGCCGCGTCGCCACCGCCGCGGCCCTCGCCTCCGCGGTGGAGTGGTACGACTACTTCGTCTTCGGCATTGCCGCGGCCCTCGTCCTCGGCGACCTCTACTTCCCCGCCGGCAGCGCCTCCGCCGGCGTCCTCGCCTCCTTCGCCACCTTCGCCGTCGGCTTCCTCGCCCGCCCCCTCGGCGGCATCGTCGCCGGGCATCTCGGCGACAAGCGGGGCCGCAAGCCCATGCTGGTCCTCGCCCTCACCCTGATGGGCCTCGCCACGACCGGCATCGGCCTGCTCCCGACCTACGACACGATCGGCGTCGCCGCGCCGATCCTGCTCGTCACCCTGCGCGTCGTGCAGGGCGTCGCCGTCGGCGCCCAGTGGGGCGGCGCGATGCTGCTGGCCACCGAGTACGCCCCCGAGGGCAAGCGGGGCGTGTACGGCAGCGTCGTCCAGCTCGGCGTCCCCATCGGCGTGGTCACCGCCAACACCGTCTTCCTGCTGGCCGGCGCCTTCACCTCCGACGCCGCGTTCGCGTCCTGGGCCTGGCGCGTCCCGTTCCTCGTCGGCCTGCTGGTCCTCGCCCTCGCCTGGTACATCCACGCCCGCGTCGAGGAGACCCCCGAGTTCCGGCAGGCCGAGCAGGAACTCGCGCAGCGGGAGAAGACCGAGTCCGCCTCGCCGCTGCGCGCGATCCTGCGGCACCACCTCGGCACGGTCCTGCTGGCCGGCGGCTCCTTCGCCGTGAACACCGCGACCTTCTACATCCTGATCACCGGCGTCCTCGACTACACCACCCGCGAACTGCACATGAACCGCGGCGCGGTGCTCACCGTCTCGCTCTGCGTCAGCCTCACCCAGCTCGCGCTGATCCCCGCCTCCGCCGCGCTGTCCGACCGCGTCGGCCGCATCCGGATCTACGCGCTCGGCGCGGTCGGCATCGCCGTGTGGGCCGTACCGCTGTTCCTGCTCATCGACACCGGCTCGCTGCTCTGGCTGGCCGTCGGCACCTTCGTCGCCAGCTGCTTCCTCAGCATCATGTACGGCCCTCAAGCCGCCCTGTTCGCCGAGCTGTTCACCCCCGAGATGCGCTACACCGGCGCCTCGCTGGGCTACCAGATCGCCGCCGTGGCCGGCGGCGGGCTCGCGCCGTTCGTGATGGTGCTGCTGCTGGAGGCGAGCGGCACCTCGATGTCCGTCGCCGGCTACATCATCGGCCTGTCCGTCATCGCCCTGCTGTCCATCAAGGTGCTCGCCTCCCGCGCCCGCTCACGCTGAGCCGCGGGCCCTCACGCCGACTCGCGGGCCTGCTCGGGTCGTGACGACCCGGCCGCCACCACCCGGGCGGCCCGCGACCGGGACCGGGACACCGCCACACCGGCCAGGCACAGCACGCCGCCCGCCAGCGTGAGCAGCCCCGGGACCTCGCCGAGGAAGAGCCACGACATCCCCACCACCAGCGCCGGCACCGCGTAGGTGGTCGCGCCCATCCGGCTCGCGGTCGTCCGGGACAGGGCGTACGCCCACGTGGTGAACGCCAGCGCCGTCGGGAACACCCCCAGATAGACCATGTTCAGCGTCGCCGACACCGGCGCGCCGGCCGCCTCGTGCACCAGCTGCCCCGCGAACGGCAGGCACACCACCGCGCCGATCGCGCAGCCCGACGCGGTCACCTGCAGCGGCGTCGCCCGGCCCAGCGCCGGCTTCTGGGCGACGACACCGCCCGCGTAGGCGATCGCGGCCAGCAGGCACAGCACCACCCCGAGCACCGAGGAACCGCCCTCGCCGGACATCGACAGACCCACGGTGACCGCGCCCGCGAACGACACCGCCATCCCCGCCAGCAGCCGCGGCGGCATCGGGTCGCCGAGCAGCCGCGAGCCGAGCAGCGCGATCAGGATCGGCCCGATGTTAACCACCAGGGCGGCCGTCCCGGCGTCCACCTGCTGTTCGCCCCAGTTCAGGACGACCATGTAGAAGCCGAACCACAGCACTCCGGACACCGCGATCCCGCGCCAGGCCGCGCGCGGCGGCCACCCCTCACGCCGTATCAGGCAGAGCAGCCCGAGCGCGAGCGCGCCCGACAGCAGCCGTCCGAGCGCCAGCGCGCCGGGGGAGTAGGCGGCGCCGGCGCTGCGGATGGAGACGAAGGCGGAGGCCCACAGGACCACGGTGACCGTGGCCGCTGCCGCGGCGAGCAGCTCGGGACGGCGGGCGGGGGAGGTGCGCATCATGCTCCCGAGGCTAGGCGGAGAGTCGGTCATGGGTCTCGCGGATTTCGGACCTGACGGCGTGGGGCCGTACCGGGCCGGCCGTCGTCGCGACCGCGCGGGCTCGGTGCCCGCCGGGCCGTGCGGGGCGGGCCGTGCGGGGCGGGCCGTGCCCGCCGGGCCGTGCGGGGCGGGCGGTCATCGCAGTCGCGCGGGCTCGATGCCCAGCAGTTCCGACAGCGCGCGCTCGCCCGCCGCCGTCACCTTCACCGCCCGCTCGGAGCCGATGCGCACGCACCAGCCCGCGTCCAGGGCGTGCCGGCACAGCGCGGCGCCCGCCACCCCGGCCAGGTGGGGCCGCCGTTCGGTCCAGTCGAGGCAGGCCCGCGCGAGCGGCCGGCGTCCGGCCCGTGCGAGCGGGATCCCGGCGGTGCCGAACCACGCCACTCCGTCGTCCGTGAGGGCGAACCCGGTGTCCTGCCGCAGCAGCCCGCGCTCGGTGAGGGCGTCGGTCACCGTGATGCCGAGCCGCCCGGCGAGATGGTCGTAGCAGGTACGGCCGCGGGCCATGGCGGACCCGGCGCTCGCCGCGCGCAGCGACCGGGGCCGGACCACCGCGTCCTGCGCCACCTGCGCCGCGAGGTCCTCCACCAGGTGCGCGACCCGGGCGTCGGCGAGCCGGACGTAGCGGTGGCGGCCCTGGCGCTCCTCGGCGAGCAGCCCCCCGGCGACGAGCCTGCCGAGGTGCTCGCTGAGCGTGGACGGGGCGACGCCGGCGTGCCGGGCCAGCTCACCGGCGGTCCAGGCCCGCCCGTCGAGCAGCGCGAGCAGGCACGCGGCCCGGGTCTCGTCCGCGATCAGCGCGGCCAGCCGGGCCAGTCCCGGCGCCTGGGGGTCCCTCGAGGTCATGCGCTCCAGCATGCGGCACGGACCCTTCGGCGCCCACCGAAATGTCCTCGCTCCGCCGGCGGTGCGCGACGTGTCCCGGTCCGCCGGCGGCCGGCGGCGTCTTCCCGGTCCGCCGCCAGCCGGCGGCGTGTCCTCAGGCCGCCAGCAGCTCGTACTGGCGGGCCAGGCCGTCCAGCAGCGCCGTCAGACCGGTCTCGAAGGCCCGCTCGTCGATCTTCTCCTGCTGTTCGGCGAGCAGGTGGGCCTGGCCGAGGTGCGGGTAGTCGGCGGGGTCGTAGGCGCTCGGGTCCTCCACGAAGCCGGCGGCGAAGGAGCCGAGCGCGGAGCCCATGATGAAGTACCGCATCAGCGCGCCGATGCTGGTGGCGTGCGCGGGCGGCCAGCCCGCGTCGACCATCGCGCCGTAGACGGCGTCGGCGAGGCGCAGTCCGGCGGGGCGGCGGCCGGGGCCGCGGGCCAGGACGGGGACGATGTTCGGGTGGTCGCGCAGAGCGGCCCGGTAGGAGACGGCCCACTGGTGCAGCGCGGTCCGCCAGTCGCGGCCGTCCTGGAACATCGACAGGTCGACCTGGGCGCTCACGGAGTCCGCGACCGCCTCCAGGATCTCGTCCTTGGTCCGGAAGTGGTTGTACAGGGACGGTCCGCTCACGCCCAGTTCGGCGGCCAGCCGGCGGGTGGAGACGGCCGCGAGGCCCTCGGCGTCGACGAGTTCCCGCGCCGTTTCCACGATGCGGTCGGTGCTCAGCAGGGGCTTGCGCGGTCGGGCCATGGCGCACATAGTAGGGCTGCGGATTGAAACTAGCAGTGCTAATTTAAATCTGTAGCTTTCAAGGTCGTTCGTCTGGTGGGGTGATCGCGTGGTGAACCTGGAGCTGAGCGAGGAGCAGGCAGCCGTACGCCGGCTCGCGCGGGACTTCGTGGAGCGGGAGATCGCTCCCCACGTGGTCGCCTGGGACCGTGGTGAGGAGGTCGACCGGGGCATCGTGAAGAAACTCGGCGAGGTCGGCTTCCTGGGCCTGACGATCGACGAGACCTACGGCGGCTCGGGCGGCGACCACCTCGCCTACTGCCTGGTGACCGAGGAACTCGGCCGGGGCGACTCCTCCGTGCGGGGGATCGTCTCCGTCTCCCTCGGCCTGGTCGCCAAGACCATCGCCGCCTGGGGCGACGAGGAGCAGAAGCGGCGGTGGCTGCCCGGCCTCACCGCCGGGGAACTCGTCGGCTGCTTCGGCCTGACCGAGCCCGGCACCGGCTCCGACGCGGGCAACCTCGCCACCCGTGCGGTGCGCGACGGCGACGCCTACGTCCTGAACGGCACCAAGATGTTCATCACCAACGGCACCTGGGCCGACGTGGTGCTGCTCTTCGCGCGCTCCACCGACGCCCCCGGGCACAAGGGCGTGACCGCCTTCCTCGTCCCCACCGACACGCCCGGTCTCACCCGGCGCACCATCCACGGCAAGCTCGGCCTGCGTGGCCAGGCCACCGCCGAGCTGGTCCTTCAGGACGTCCGCGTCCCGGCGTCGGCGATGCTCGGCGAGGAGGGGCAGGGGTTCAAGGTCGCGATGTCGGCGCTCGCCAAGGGGCGGATGTCGGTCGCGGCGGGCTGCGTCGGCATCGCGCAGGCCGCGCTGGACGCCGCCGTGCGCTACGCCGGCGAGCGCGAGCAGTTCGGCAAGCCCATCGCCCGCCACCAGCTGGTGCAGGAGCTGATCAGCGACATCGCCGTCGACGTGGACGCGGCCCGGCTGCTGACCTGGCGGGTCGCCGACCTCATCGACCGCGGGCAGCCGTTCGCCGTCGAGTCCTCCAAGGCCAAGCTGTTCGCCTCCGAGGCCGCGGTGCGCGCCGCCAACAACGCGCTGCAGGTCTTCGGCGGCTACGGCTACATCGACGAGTACCCGGTGGGCAAGCTGCTGCGCGACGCCCGTGTGATGACCCTCTACGAGGGCACCAGCCAGATCCAGAAGCTGGTGATCGGCCGGGCGCTGACCGGTGTCTCGGCGTTCTGAAGGCGCGGAGCACCGAGCGGGTTGAGTACGTCCTGAGTATCCCGGCGGATGTGGCGGGCGCCACGTCCGCCGACTCTGGTCCCCATGAGTGACACACCGGTCAAGCAGCAGAGCACGGCCGCCTTCCACGGCCAGGCCGTCGCGTCCTTCGCCGTGGCCATGACGGCCACCGCCATCGGCATCTTCCGGCTGAACGCCGACGCCTGGGTCCGCGGCTTCCTCGCCATCGCGGTCCTCTACCTCGTCACCTCCGCCTTCACCCTCGCCAAGGTGATCCGCGACCGGCAGGAGGCCGGGCAGATCGTCAGCCGGGTGGACCAGGCGCGCCTGGAGAAGCTCCTCGCCGAGCACGACCCGTTCGAGAAGCTCTGAGCCGCGCACGACCCGTTCGGGGAAGCGCCGGTCCGGGAAGCTCTGACCGTGCGGCCCAGCCGTGACCGGCTGGTCTAAGCGGCCGCTCACCTTCGGCGGTATGGTGGTGTCCCTGTCAGTGGAAGGGGCGAGCAGCAGATGAGTACGGCGGAGGAGACGACCGGCGGCGAGGCCGAGCCGTGGGACGAGGTCACCCCTGAGGCGGCCCGGCGGCTGCTGGTCGCGGCCGTGGAGGCCTTCGCCGAGCGCGGGTACCACGCGACGACCACCCGGGACATCGCCGGCCGGGCCGGGATGAGCCCGGCCGCGCTCTACATCCACTACAAGACCAAGGAGGAGCTCCTCCACCGGATCAGCCGTATCGGCCACGACCGCGCGCTGGACATCCTGCGCACGGCGGCCCGCGGCGAGGGCACCGCCGCCGAGCGGCTCGCCGAGGGCGTCAGCTCCTTCGTCCGCTGGCACGCGGGCCGGCGCACCACCGCGCGGGTCGTGCAGTACGAGCTGGACGCCCTCGGCCCCGAGGCCCGCGCCGAGATCCTCGCGCTGCGCCGCCAGGTCGACGCCGAGGTGCGGGGCATCATCGAGGAGGGCGTGGCGAGCGGCGAGTTCGACGTGCTCGACGTGCACGGCACCACCCTCGCGGTGCTCTCGCTGTGCATCGACGTCGCCCGCTGGTTCAACGTGAACGGCCCCCGGACGCCCGAGGAGGTCGGCGCGCTGTACGCCGACCTCGTGCTGCGGATGGTGGGGGCGAAGTAGCCCCCCGGCCGGCCGCGGGCGGGCTACAGGTAGTAGCGCGCCACGGACTCCGCGACGCACACGGGCTTGTCGCCGCCCTCGCGTTCCACGGTGAAGGCGACGGTCACCTGGACCCCGCCCGGCACGTCCTCGACGCCGGTGATCGTCGCCGTGGCGCGCAGCCGGGAGCCGACCGGGACGGGGGCGGGGAAACGGACCTTGTTGGTGCCGTAGTTCACGCCCATCTTCACGCCCTCGACGGCGATCAGCTGGGGGCCGAACAGGGGCAGCAGCGACAGGGTGAGGTAGCCGTGCGCGATGGTCGTCCCGAACGGGCCCGCGGCGGCCTTCTCCGGGTCGACGTGGATCCACTGGTGGTCGCCGGTGGCCTCCGCGAACAGATCGATCCGCTTCTGGTCGATCTCCACCCAGTCGGTGTGACCCAGCTGCTCGCCCACCGCCGCCTTGAGCTCGTCGGTGGACGTGAAGATCCTCGGCTCTGCCATGGTCCGGCCTCTCGCGTCGCCTGTCGCAGGGTCCGGCCCGGCGCGTGCCGGACCGGATGTGCTCATGTCTGAGCGCTCATGTCTAAGCAACTGCTTAGCATGCTGCTCCGGGGAGCCCCTGTCAACGGACCGGCGGTGTGACGTGGTGGGTAGGCTTCGAGGGGTGCCCCAGATTCCCGAGAAGATCCACGAACTCACGGTCGGCCAGCTCGCCGCCCGCAGCGGCGCCGCCGTCTCCGCCCTGCACTTCTACGAGGCCAAGGGACTGATCCACAGCCGGCGCACCTCGGGCAACCAGCGCCGCTACACCCGCGACACGCTGCGCCGGGTCGCCTTCATCCGGGCCGCGCAACGGGTGGGCATCCCGCTGGCCACGATCCGCGAAGCGCTCGCCGAACTCCCCGAGGAACGCACCCCGACCCGGGCGGACTGGGCGCGCCTGTCCGAGGCCTGGCGCTCCGAGCTGGACGAGCGCATCAAGCAGCTCAACCGTCTGCGCGACCACCTCACCGACTGCATCGGCTGCGGCTGCCTGTCCCTGGAGAACTGCGTCCTGTCCAACCCCGACGACGTCTTCGGCGACCGCCTCACCGGCTCCCGGCTGCTGGCGGAACCGAAACGCTGAGTCCAGGCCGGCCCGGCCGACGCGCGCGGGTTCGCGGTACGGCACGCCGGCCGGGTGCCGGAGGGGGTGTGGCGTGCCGGCCGGGTGCCGGACCGGGCGTGGCGTGCCGGCCGGGTGCCGGACCGGGCGTGGCGTGCCGGAGGGGGCGCGGCCTCCCCGTCACTCGAATTCCGTGCCGCCCTTGCGGGTCAGGTAGGCCGGGCTCACCGCCTTCGCTATCGCCCGGCCCCCGGTCACGGGGCTGTGGCGCTCCACGGCGGGCCGGACCACCACGCCCTCCCGCAGATGCAGGCCGCGGCCGGAGACGGTCTCGCGACCGGTCGCCCACTCCAGCACCCGGTCGATGTCGAACGGCCCCTCGTACAGCCGCGGCACCAGCGGCAGCTCCCCGGCGAGCAGCTCCGCCGGGTCCAGCCACCGCACGATCCCGTCGATCTCCGCACAGACGTCGAACACCGCGTACCCGAGCGCGTCGTCCCGCCGCCCGTCGGCGCCGTACGTCAGGTCCTGCACGCCCGCGCCGTAGACCTCGCCGAAGACGCCGACCCGGCGCGCCCCGAGCCGCCCGGCGAGCCGGGCCGCCGCCTCGGCGACCCCGTGCGCCCGCACCGCCCGCCAGTACAGGTTGCGCGGGTCCTCCTTCAGCGCCAGGGACCGGGAGCCGAAGCCCTTGGACGACACGTGCACCCGGTCGGCGTCCGCCACGTACGTCACGAGACACGCGGACCCGTGCAGCTTCTCCGTCAGCACCACCGGCTCGCCCGGCGCGAAGACGTCCGGGTACCGCCGGATGTTCTCGATGTCCACCCACGGCAGCAGCTCGGGCGCGGACTCCACCTCGCCGTTCATCGTCGGCGGCACCGGCGGCACCCACTTGGTGACGCCCAGCAGCTCCGCGAAGTCCGTCCCCTCCTGCGCCGCCCGCATCAGGTCCACCCCGGCCAGCGCCCTCGGCCGGCAGACGATGCCCTGCGACAGCTCGCCGCGCAGCCGTACCGCCTTGACCCGGTTGGCCGCGCCGCCCGCCAGCCGCCCCGTCAGCCCCAGCTCCTCGATCAGCCCGGCCGGCAGCACGGCCTGCTCGGGGATGTAGAGGGCGGCTTCGCCGGTGCGGTACGCGCCCTTGGCGACGACCGCGCGGTACAGGCCCACCTGGGCCAGCTCCAGCGCGTCGGCGTTCGGATGCTCGTGGACGGTCAGCACTTCGGCGGTGACGCGGAGCGTCGACATCGGTAACTCCCCAGCGGTTCAGTCGTGTTCGGGTGTGTGTGTCATCGCCTTTCACTGTCCGGACGGCAAACCGCTGGAGCGAACGGATTACCGGCTGCTAGCGTCACGCTCTTCGGCCGGCGCGCGCCGCCGCGTCCGGAGTCCTGACGGGACCGAACCACCATGCGCACAGCCGCGCTTGCCGCCGCCCTCGCCGACCTCGACACCGTCTTCAACGGCTTCGCCAGCCCCCGAGAGCAGGGCTGCCCCCGCTGCCACACGCCGGAGGAGACCGCGTATCTGCGCACGCCGTACACGCGGGTGCCGCCGGACGTGCTGCGCCGGTACGTCTTCGAGGTGCCGGACCACTTCGACGACCACGCCGCCTCGATGCGCCGCCTGCTGCCCCAGGCCGCGCACGCCATGGCCGACGGCACCCTGGACGGGATCGGCTGGGGCGCCCACGGGCTCGTCCGGGCGGACTGGCGGTCCTGGCCGGCCGAGCAGGCGGCGGCGATCGAGGCGTTCCTGCACGCCTGGTGGCAGGAGGTGCTGACCACACCCGAGCCGCCGTACCCCGCGCCGGACGTCTTCGAGACCTGCGGCGCCATCGCCCGCCGCGCGACCCCCTTCCTCGACACCTGGCCGCAGGGCCCGGCCGCCGACGCCCACCTCGTGCGGTGCGCCGACACCTGGCTCTACCACCTCGTCGTGGACCAGTCCCCGTTCACCTGGTGGGACCACACGAGCGAGGACGCCGCCGTCGCCGAGCTGTGCACCTGGCTGTCCGGCCCCGGCGCCGCCCGTCTGCGCGCCGTCGGCGAGGACGACCTGGCGATCCGCGCCGAACTGCTGGCCCTGCCTCACGACGAGCGCTGGGCGCACCCGTACTGGTACAACGCCTCCTCGACCAACTGAGCGTTGGAGTCGGCCGGTCGCCCGTCGGGCAGCAGCAGCGTGTCCTCCAGCCCGATCCGGGTCGCCGGCCCCAGCCGCCCCGCCAGCCGCAGCACCGGCCAGGCGCCGCCGTCCTCGCCGTGCAGCAGCACCGGCCGGCCGTGGGCCCGCGGGCCTCCCGTACCGTCGCCCGGCCGCGTGTGGCCGGGCGACGCGCCCAGCTCGGCGAGCAGCGCCCTTGCCGTGTCCTCGGCCGTACCGGGGTCGGGGTCCATGACCTCGGCCAGCACGCGCAGCACCTTCGGCGCGAGCGGGGAGCGGGCCAGGCGGGCCGCGCCGTCGGTGCCCGACCACACGCCCGCCTCGACGCCCACGCCGAGACCGAGCAGGGCGGCGGCGACCTCCTCGGCGCCCGGTTCGTGCCAGTTGACCGAGGCGTGGTCGGGCAGCACCGTCCAGCTGCGGATGCGTGCCACCCGGGCGGCCGGATCGGGCTCCGCCCAGGCGCCGGTGGTCACGCCCACGGGGACGGCCACCCGCGCGCGGATCGCCTCCAGGGCCGGCCCCACCACGCGGGGCGACAGGGAGTCGTGCCCGCACGGCGTCCTCGGATGGACGTGGAGGTCCGTGGCCCCGGCCGCGACCGCGCGCTCGGCGGCCTCCGCGAGCTCCGCCGGGGTGCGCGGCACCACCGCGCCGTCACCGGCGCCCCGGGTTCCGTTCAGACAGGCCTGCATCATGCTCCGATCGTGCCGGCCGGGACCGACAACAGGCCGACGGGGACGAGGCGTCCCGGGTGATGGGGGTGCGGCATCCCCGGCGCACCCCCGCCGCGCGGACGCACGGCCGTACCGCCGACCCGGGGCGGCACACCGCGGTGCGCCCCGGCCGGGCCCGGTCGTGAGCCGCGGGGTTCCCCCGGACGGCCCCGGTCGTGAGCCCCCGGGGTTCCCCCGGACGGCTCGGTCGCGAGCCCCGAGGTCCCCCGCACGGCTCCGGTCACGAGCCCTGGAGTTCCCCCGGCACGGCCCCCGGTCACGAGCCCCGGAGTTCCCCGGACGGCTCCGGTCACGAGCCCTGGAGTTCCCCCGGCACGGCCCCCGGTCACGAGCCCCGGAGTTCCCCGGACGGCTCCGGTCACGAGCCGCGGGGTCCCCCGCACGACTCCGGTCACGAGCCCCGGAGTTCCCCGCGTGGCCCCGGTCGCGAGCCCCGCGCGGCCTCGCCTCAGGCGGACACCAGCAGCCGGCCGAAGCGGGCCTGCGCCAGTGCCTCCGGTGTCAGCACCGGGCGCGGCACCAGGATGCCGCAGTCCGCGCAGACCGGCCCCGACGACGGCTCGTGGTCCAGGCCGTAGCGCCACACCAGGCGCGTCCCGTCGCACACCGGGCAGGCCGCGCCCGGCTCGCGCTCCAGGGCCGCGATGAGCCGGCGCAGCACCTCCGCCAGCGGCTCGCGCGGGTGCACCCGCGGGTCGTCGCACCAGGCGACCCCGAAGCCGCCCCAGGTCATCCGGTGCCAGTCGTCCACGGTGCCGGGCCTGCGCAGCCCGTCGTGCTTCTCCTTCCTGCGCCGCTCGGCGAACTCCACCTCATAGGCGAGCCACACCGACCGCGCCTGCTCCAGCTCCTCCAGCGCGGCCACGAGCCGCGCCGGGTCGGGCGCCCTGTCCTCGGGTCCGAACCCCCACCGGGTGCACAGGTGGTCCCAGGTCGCCCTGTGCCCGTAGGGCGCGAACCGCTCGAGGCACTTGCGCAACGAGTAGCGGCGTAGCGCCAGATCACACCGCGGATCGCGTACCTGTCTCGCCAGACTCCGGAAACCGGCCATCGCCTTGCACCTCCGTCACACCTGCACCTGTACTTCGGTCACATCGGCGTCGTCGTACGGACGTCGCCGAGTAGACGTATCGACACGCGATTCGGCTCCATCCGTTTTCCGATGCCGTCCATAAGCCGCCCCCGGTTGACCGTGACGCCTTCCGACTTCCCCCACATCAACCGGAGTTGACCTCCAAACATGACGCATGTTCATCTTCCGGCGCGGGGATACCGCCGGTAACATCCGGCCAACCCCACGTCGGCAGGAGCCGCCCATGTCATGGCGCACCCCCCGCAGCACGCTGGACAGACAGAGAACTCCCCGCGGATTCCCCGGGTTCCTGAAGGCCGCCTCCGTATGCGTCCTCGTTGCCGGGCTTTTGTCACCTCTTTCCCCGGCCGTGACGGCGTCGGCCGCCACCACGGCCCCCGACGACCATTGCGGCGGCCAGTGTTCGGACATCCTGCCGCCCGGTGAGAACGGCAACGCCACCCTCGCCCAGATCCTGCTCAACCAGGCCTTCGGCACCCAGCCGAGCCACGCGGAGGACCAGCTCGGCCCGTACGCGAACCTGGCGGCCGGCTACCCCTCGCTGACCACCGACAAGATCAACACCTTCTTCGAGGACGCCTCCTTCGGCGTCCCCGCCGACCAGGTGGCCTCCACCCTCAAGCCGGCCGGCCGCACCGACGTCACGATCGTCCGCGACAAGAAGACCGGCGTGCCGCACATCACCGGCACCACCCGCTACGGCACCGAGTTCGGGGCCGGCTACGCCGCCGCCCAGGACCGGCTGTGGCTGATGGACGTCTTCCGGCACGTCGGACGCGGACAGCTGACCTCCTTCGCCGGCGGCGCCCCCGCCAACCAGGGCCTGGAGCAGCAGTTCTGGCGCAACGCCCCCTACACCGAGGCCGATCTGCAGGCCCAGATCGACCGCGCGGTCGCCACCGCCGGCGACCGCGGCCGGCAGGCCCTCGCCGACGTCGACGCCTACCTCGCCGGCGTCAACGCCTACATCGACGCCTCCGACGGCGGCCGCTACTTCCCCGGCGAGTACGTCCTGACCGGCCACAAGGACTCCCTCACCAACGCCGGCACGATCGAGCACTTCAAGGTCACCGACCTGGTCGCGCTCGCCTCGGTGGTCGGCGCCCTGTTCGGCTCCGGCGGCGGGGGCGAGGTGAACAACGCGCTCTCCCTGCTCGCCGCCCAGCAGAAGTACGGCGTGGCCGAGGGCACCAAGGTCTGGGAGTCCTTCCGCGAGCGCAACGACCCCGAGGCGGTCCTCACCCTCCACGACGGTCAGCGCTTCCCGTACGCCACCCGGCCCGACGACCCCCGGGGCGAGGCGCTGCCCGACCCCGGCTCGGTCACCGAGGAACCGCTCGTCTTCGACCGCACCGGCAGCGCGGCCACCGCCGCCGCGAACACCACCTCGAAGACGGCCGCGAGCAGCGCCCTCACCTCCGCCCGGCGCGGCATGTCCAACGCGCTCGTCGTCAGCGGCGCGCACACCGCGAGCGGCCACCCGGTCGCCGTGTTCGGCCCGCAGACCGGCTACTTCGCGCCCCAGCTGCTCATGCTCCAGGAGATCCAGGGCCCCGGCCTGAGCGCCCGCGGCGCCTCCTTCGCCGGCCTGAGCATGTACGTCGAACTCGGCCGCGGCCAGGACTACGCCTGGAGCGCCACCACGTCCGGGCAGGACATCATCGACACCTACGCCGTCGAGCTGTGCCAGGACGACCACCACTACCTCTACCGCGGCACCTGCACGCCGATGGAGCAGATCGAGCGGAAGAACGCCTGGAAACCGACGGTCGCCGACGGCACCGCCGCCGGGTCGTACACGATGCGGGTGTGGCGCACCGCCTACGGTCCCGTGGAGTACCGGGCCACCGTCGGCGGCAAGAAGGTCGCCTACACCACGCTGCGCTCGTCCTTCCTGCACGAGGCCGACTCCATCATCGGCTTCCAGATGCTCAACGACCCCGGCTACGTCAAGGGCCCGCAGGACTTCCAGAGCGCGGTGCAGCACATCAACTACACCTTCAACTGGTTCTACGCCGACGCGTCGCACACCGCGTACTACAACAGCGGCGACAACCCGGTGCGCGCGAGCGGCGTCGACGCCGAGTTCCCGGTGTGGGCGCAGCCGGCCTACGAGTGGCGCGGCTGGGACCCGGCGGCCAACACCGCCGACTACACGCCGCCCTCCGCGCACCCGAACTCCGTCGACCAGGACTACTACATCTCCTGGAACAACAAGCAGGCCGAGGAGTACGCGGCCGCGCCCTGGGGCGAGGGGTCCGTGCACCGCGGGAACCTGCTGGAGGACCGGGTGCGCAAGCTGGTCGCGGCCGGCGGCGTCACCCGCGCCTCCCTGACCCGGGCGATGGCCGAGGCGGGCCTGACCGACCTGCGCGCCGAGGACGTCGTACCGGACCTGCTGAAGGTGATCGGCAGCGCCCCGGTGTCCGACCCGGCGGCCGCCGGGGCCGTGGAGAAGCTGCGGAACTGGCTGGCCTCGGGCGCCCGGCGCACCGAGACCTCGGCCGGGTCGAAGACGTACGCCGACGCCGACGCGATCCGCATCCTGGACGCCTGGTGGCCGCTGCTGGTCGAGGCCGAGTTCGAACCGGGCCTCGGCAGCGACCTGTACACCGCCTTCACCCGCAACCTGCCGATCGACGAGGCCCCCTCGGCCGGTCACGGCCCCACCGGGGCGCACGCCGGAAGCTCCTTCCAGTACGGCTGGTGGAGCTATGTCGACAAGGACATCCGCGCGGTGCTCGGTGAGCCGGTGCGCGGCCCGCTGGCACGCACCTACTGCGGCGGCGGCAGCCCGGGCGCCTGCCGGGACCTGCTCCTGGGCACGCTGAAGGAGGCCGCGGCCAAGACCGCCGCCCAGGTCTACCCGGGCGACGACCAGTGCTCGGCGGGCGACCAGTGGTGCGCGGACTCGATCGTCCAGCGCACCCTGGGCGGCATCAAGCACGGAAAGATCGGCTGGCAGAACCGGCCGACCTACCAGCAGGTCGTGGAGTTCACCTCACACCGCTGAGGCTCAGGCGGCGGGCCGGGCGATCCGGCCCGCCGCCACCACGACCCGGGCCAGCTCGGGGTGCAGGATGTCGCCGTGCGCCCCGGCCGGCGGGCCGCCGCGGCAGACCACCGCCGACGCGTCCACGTTCACGCAGCCCGATGTGGGCAGCGGCCCGCGCAGCGCCTCCGCGAGCGTCATCGCGCGCGTGCCGGGCACCGCCTGCACCCCGTCGTGGCCCATCGCGCCCCACTTCGCCCCGAGCAGCTGCCCGAGGCCGAACTCCTCCACCGCCCCCTGCGCGTCGCCCGCCATCCGCGACGCCAGCGGGTAGAAGGTGCCGAGCGCCGTGTCGTGCCGGGAGTGGCAGCACACCAGCGGCCCGTCCACCCGGTGCTGCTGCCCCTGCAGCACCCCGCCCGCGCGCGGGTCGTACGGCAGCCGGGAGGCGAACGCGTAGTGCGAGAAGGCGCCCTGCAGCAAGGTCACCGAGGCCACCGTCCGCACCCCCTCGGGCAGCCCGCGCAGCGCGAACGACACCAGCCGGCCGCCGAAGCTGTGCCCCACCAGGTGCACCCGCACCCCGGGCACGGCGGCGGCCAGCTGCCCGACGACCCGGCCCAGCCCGCGCTCGCCGACCGTCCCCGCGCGCCGCTTCATCGCGTAGTACGTCGCCTGCCGCAGCAGTTCGTGCGCCCCGTCCCAGGGGTTGGGCAGCGAGAACCCCTCGGCGCCCTCCGCCTGCGCGAGCGCCGCCGCGAACTCGGCGCACACCTCGGCCGCCGGCCGGGTGAACATCGCCGGCTCGTCCTGCGGCACGCCTTCTGCCACCGTGTCGGCGGCGAACAGCGCCTGCGGACCGGGGGCCACGACCTCCACCAGCAGCCGCACCAGCCGGCCGAACTCGGCCAGCTCGGCCTCCTGGCCGGGCTGCTGCTCCAGCAGCCGCGCGAGCTGCTCCACGATCGGCGCCCGCCCGGGGAAGGACTCCAGCAGCGCGTGCCGGGTGTCCTTGTCCAGCGCCGGGCGGCGCGCCGGCTCCGCGGCCACCGACCGGGGGAAGTCGGGGATCGGCTCGTCGGAGAACCGCATCGACGGCCAGATCACGCCCACGTACCCGATCCGCGCGCCCGGCGCGAGGCCCGGGAAGGGCGCGAAGAAGCGGCTGTAGAGCCGGGTGGCGCCCGACCGGTCGCTGTTCCAGCCGTGGGCGAAGACCACGAGGTCGCGGACCTGACGCGCGGCCACCTCGGCCGTCAGCCGGTCCCGTTCCGCGCGGTCGACGTCGCCGTCCGCGTCGAAGGTCAGCTCCCAGTAGGGCGTCACACTCATCGCCGGCTCTGCCATGACGGACTCCTTCGTCCCCCCATGCGCTGCGCGTTGTGGCGCATCGTCCTGCGAACGGGGGGAGTTGGCCATACGTCACGTCGGCACCGGCACGACGGGCCGGCCGGCGGCGGAGCACCCACCGCCTTCCGGCCGGGAGCCGGTCGGCGGTGGGGCGCCTGCCGCCTTCGCGCCGGGCGCCGGTCAGCGGTAGAGCAGGTACCGCTCCCGCACCCGCCGGAAGGCCGCCAGCTCGTCCTGCCAGCCCGCCACCACCTCGTCCGGGCCGGCGCCCGCGTCGATCGCGGTGCGCACCCGGGTGGAACCGGTCAGCTTGTCGATCCAGTTGTCGGAGCGCCAGGCGAAGCCGCTCCAGACCCGCTTGGCGGTCACCAGCAGCCCGATCCCGGTGCGGACCGGGTCGAACGCCGCCCGGTCGTGCACATGGATCTGCACGCCGCCGATCGTCCTGCCCTGGAACTTGGAGAACGTCGGCGCGAAGTACGCCTCGCGGAAGCGCACCCCGGGCAGCTCCAGCGCGTTCGCGGCCTCGGCCCAGCGCCCGTCGAGGCCGTCGGCGCCGAGCAGTTCGAAGGGGCGGGTGGTGCCGCGGCCCTCGGAGAGGTTGGTGCCCTCGAACAGGCAGGTCCCGGAGTACACCAGCGCGGTGTCGGCGGTCGGCATGTTGGGGCTCGGCGGCACCCAGGGCAGCCCCGAGGCGTCGAAGAACTCCGTCCGCTTCCAGCCGGTCATCGTCACCGTCTCCAGCGGCACCGGCGTGCCCAGGAACTCCCCGTTGAACAGCCGGGCGAGCTCCGCGACGGTCATCCCGTGCGCCTGCGCGATCGGCTTGCGCCCGACGAAGGTCGCGAACTCCGGGTGCAGCACGGGACCCAGCGCCGCGCGCCCGGTGACCGGGTTGGGCCGGTCCAGCACGACGAACCGCTTGCCCGCGAGCGCCGCCGCCTCCATGCAGTCGTACAGGGTCCAGATGTAGGTGTAGAAGCGCGCGCCCACGTCCTGGATGTCGAAGACGACGGTGTCCACGCCGGAGGCGGTGAAGACGTCGGCGAGCGGCTGCCCGCTCTTGAGGTAGGTGTCGTAGACGGGCAGCCCGGTGGCCGGGTCGTCGTAGCGGCCCTCGGAACCTCCGGCCTGCGCGGTGCCGCGGAAGCCGTGCTCCGGGCCGAAGACGGCCCGCAGGTCCACCCGCGGGTCGGCGTGCAGCACGTCGACGATGTGGCGGACGTCCCGGGTCACGCCGGTGGGGTTGGTGACGATCCCGACGCGCCGCCCGTCCAGCAGGGCGTAGCCGTCGTCGGCGAGGCGCTCGAAGCCCGTGCGCAGCCGGCGGCCGCCGCCCGGCGGGGCCGCCTGCGCCGGGGCCGCCGACGCCGCCACCGCGGCGGCGCTCGCGAGCACGCTTCGTCTGGACAGCTTCATACGACGACCTCCGTGATCCCGGCGTGTCATGCCCACGCACGCTAGCGCCCCGGCGGCCCGCGAGGAACGAGGCGGACCGGAACAGGTCTTCCGCAGGTACATACCGACTGGTTAGTGTGGCCGTTCACAAGGCGGGAGCCGTTTCGCGTCGCGTCGCGTCGAAGGAGACCGATGGTGGAAGCCGTGCAAGGTGCTGGAGTGGTCGTCACCGGGGCCGGAGGAGGGATCGGCGCCGCCCTGGCCCGCCGTTTCGCCGCCGAAGGGGCCCGCGTCGTCGTCAACGACCTGGACGCCGCCAAGGCGGAGGCCGTCGCCGGCGAGATCGGCGCCACCGCCGTCCCCGGCGACGCCTCCGCGATCGTCGAGCAGGCCCTGGACGCGCTCGGCGGCACCGTCGACGTCTACTGCGCCAACGCCGGCGTCGGCTCCGGCGGCTCCGAGGCGGCCGAGGAGAGCGTCTGGGAGCTCGCCTGGGACGTCAACGTCATGGCACACGTCCGCGCGGCCCGCGCGCTGCTCCCCGGCTGGCTGGAGCGCGGCAGCGGCCGCTTCGTCTCCACCGTCTCCGCCGCCGGACTGCTCACCATGATCGGCGCCGCCCCGTACAGCGTCACCAAGCACGGCGCCTACGCCTTCGCCGAGTGGCTCTCCCTGACCTACCGGCACCGCGGCATCAAGGTGCACGCCATCTGCCCGCAGGGCGTGCGCACCGACATGCTCGCCGCCACCGGCAGCGCCGGCGACCTCGTCCTCAAGCCGACCGCGATCGAACCGGACGACGTCGCCGACGCCCTGTTCAAGGGCATGGCGGAGGACCGCTTCCTGATCCTGCCGCACCCCGAGGTCGCCGCCTACTACCAGGCCCGGGCCGGCGACCCCGACCACTGGCTGACCGCCATGAACCACCTGCAGCGCAAGTGGGAGGCGGCGCAGTGACCGAGTCGCGGTACGCGGCCAAGCCCTGGCTGGCCCTCCTCACCGACGCCCAGAAGGCCCCGGTCCGGCCCGCCGACTCCCTGGTGCACGCCCTGCGCCGGGCCGTCGCCGAGGCCCCCGAGCGCACCTTCCTCGCCTACTTCGACGGCCGCCTCACCTACCGCGAGGCCGACCGGCTCAGCGACTCGGTGGCCGGGCACCTCGCCGCGCGCGGCCTGCGGCGCGGCGACCGGGTCGCGGTCGTCCTGCAGAACTCCCCGCACTTCGTGCTCGCCGTGCTCGGCGCCTGGAAGGCCGGCGCGACCGTCGTCCCCGTCAACCCGATGTACAAGTCGGGCGAGGTCTCCCACGTCCTGCGGGACGCCGAGGTGACGGCCCTGGTGTGCACGGACCGCGCGTGGGAGGAGTACCTGCGCGACACGGCCGCCGACTCGCCGGTGCGGATCGCGCTGACGGCGTGCGAGCTGGACTTCCAGACCGAGAACGACGCGCGCGTGCTGTCTTTCGCACGGCTCCCGCAGGCCCCGGACGCCGACGACCTGACCGCCGTCGCCCGCGCCGGCCACCCGGCGCCCGACGGCCGCGACCCCGTGCCCGGCGACATCGCGCTGATCAGCTACACCTCGGGCACCAGCGGCACCCCCAAGGGCGCCACCAACACGCACGGCAACATCATGTACAACGCCGAGCGGCAGAGCACCGGGCTCGGGCTGCCCGAGGCGCCCGTCTACTTCGCGCTCGCCCCGCTGTTCCACATCACCGGGATGGTCTGCCAGTTCGGCGCCTGCCTGAACAGCGCCGGCACGCTGGTGCTGGCCTACCGCTTCGAGGCGGGCGTCGTCCTCGACGCGTTCGCCGCGCACCGCCCGCACTACACCGTCGGCCCGTCCACCGCCTTCATGGCGCTGGCCGCCCACCCGTCCTGCACCCGGGACCACTTCGCGTCCTTCACCGTCATCTCCTCCGGCGGCGCGCCGCTGCCCCCGGCGCTGGTGGAGAAGTTCCGGGCCGGCTTCGGGCCGTACATCCGCAACGGCTACGGCCTCACCGAGTGCACCGCGCCCTGCGCCTCCGTGCCGCCCCACCTCCAGGCGCCCGTCGACCCGGCCTCCGGCACCCTCGCGGTCGGCGTGCCCGGCCCCGACACCGTCGTGCGGATCGTCGACGAGCAGGGCGCCGAGGTGCCCTTCGGCGAACAGGGCGAGATCGCGGTGCGGGGCCCGCAGGTGGTCCCCGGCTACTGGCGCCGCCCCGACGCCACCGCCGAGACCTTCCCCGACGGGGAGCTGCGCACCGGCGACATCGGCTTCATGGACGAGCAGGGCTGGCTGTACGTCGTCGACCGCAAGAAGGACATGATCAACGCGTCCGGTTTCAAGGTGTGGCCGCGCGAGGTCGAGGACGTGCTCTACACCCACCCGGCGGTGCGCGAGGCCGCCGTGGTCGGCGTGCCCGACGGCTACCGAGGGGAGACCGTACGGGCCTACATCAGCCTGCGGCCGGGCGCCGAGACGGACCCGGGTGAACTCGCCGCGTACTGCAAGGAGAGACTGGCCGCCTACAAATACCCTCGGCAGGTCGAGATCCTGCCCGACTTGCCCAAGACGGCAAGTGGGAAGATCCTCCGTCGGGAACTGCGTTCCCGCGCGCGAGACAGCGAGTAGACACAACGGAAAGGCAGGTGGCGGCAGTGCCCAGGACGACGGACAAAGACGGCACCCCGGTGCCGCAGCGGCTCCTGGCCGCCGCCACCCGGCTCTTCGCCGAGCAGGGCTACGACCGCACCTCGGTGCAGGAGATCGTGGAGGCGGCCGGCGTCACCAAGGGGGCGCTGTACCACTACTTCGGCTCCAAGGACGACCTCCTGCACGAGGTGTACGCCCGCGTGCTGCGCCTCCAGCAGGAGCGCCTCGACCACTTCGCCGGCATGGACGCGCCGGTGGAGCAGCGGCTGCGGGACGCGGCGGCGGACGTGGTGGTGACCACCATCGACAACCTCGACGACACGTCGATCTTCTTCCGGTCCATGCACCACCTCAGCCCGGAGAAGAACAAGCAGGTGCGCGCCGAACGCCGCCGCTACCACGAGCGCTTCCGCGCGCTGATCGAGGAGGGCCAGCAGGCGGGCGTGTTCTCCACGGCCACCCCGGCCGACCTCGTCGTGGACTACCACTTCGGCTCGGTGCACCACCTGCCGACCTGGTACCGGACGGACGGGCCGCTCAAGCCGCAGGAGGTCGCCGACCACCTGGCCGACCTGCTGCTGCGGGCCCTGCGTCCCTAGGGGGTGTCTCGTCCCCTGGACCGGCGGCCCGCGGCCACGGGCCCTGCGCCGGAGGGCCGGCCGCGGGCGGCTAGGGTGCCGCGTCCGCGAGCCGGCCGCCCGGCACCGCGGGCGCCGCGCCCCCGAGCGGGACGGGCGTCGTGGGCGCCGCCGCCGTGAGCCCACCCGGCGTCGCCGGTGCCGCCGCCGTGAGGTGCCGGGCGAGGGCGGCCGCCGCCGGGTTGCGCGGCGCCGGTCCGCGCCCGGCCAGCACGACCGTACGGCCGGGCTCGGGCTGCCGTACCCGCACACAGGGCAGTCCGGCCCGCTCGCCGATGGCGCGGGGCACGAAGGCGACCCCGATCCCGGCCCGCACCAGATCCACCAGCAGCCCGATCTGGGTGACGTCACAGGTGATACGGCGCTGCAGGCCGCAGTGGGCCGCCAGGCGCCGTACGGCCGTCTCCAGGCCCGTCCCGGCGCGGAAGTCGACGAACGGCTCGTCCGCGAGGTCCTTGATGAGCGTGCGACCGGCGCGGGCCAGCGGATGGCCCGGCGCGGTGATCAGCACCAGCTCCTCCTGCCAGGTGGCGTACCCGTGCAGCCCCTCGGGCACCTCGCGCGCGTCCGGGGCGAGGAAGGCCAGGTCCAGCTCGCCGGCCCGCAGCGCGTCGGTGAGTTCGCCGACGGGCGCGTCCCGGACGGACACCTGGACGCCGGGGAACCGCTGGTGGAACGAGGCCAGTTCGGCGGGCAGGTCGACGCAGGTCAGCGTCTGGATGGTGCCGACGGACACCCGGCCCGTGGCCAGCCCCGTCACGGCGGCCACCGCGTCGCGCGCGGCCTCGGCGCCGGCGAGCAGGGCGCGGGCCTGGGGGAGGAGGGCCCGGCCGGCCTCCGTGAGCACCACCCGGCGGCCCGTCCGCTCGAACAGGTCGGCGCCCAGCTCCCGTTCGAGGTTCCGGATCGAGGTGCTGAGCGCCGACTGCACGATGAGCTCGGCCCGGGCGGCCGCGGTGAAGCTGCCCTCGGTCACGACCGCCATGAAGTGGCGGAGCTGGCGGATCTCCATCCATCTATTCTAGAGATGATCGCCAGCGAAGCCATCTGTTGGACCGGTCGGAGGCCTGCGCGCCACGCTGGACGCATGACACGCAGACCCTCGCTTCTGACCCGGTTCCTGACGTTCCTCCAGGCCCTCGCGCGCGAGGACCACCACTACTCCGGCGGCTACTAGAGGTACTTCTTCAGCTCCCGGCGGGCCAGCGAGCGCTGGTGCACCTCGTCGGGGCCGTCGGCCAGCATCAGGGTGCGGGCGCCGGCGTACAGCTCGGCCAGCGGGAAGTCCTGGCTCACCCCGCCCGCGCCGTGCAGCTGGATCGCCCGGTCCAGGATGCCGACCACCGCGCGCGGTGTGGCGATCTTGATGGCCTGAATCTCCGTGTGGGCACCCTTGTTGCCGACGGTGTCCATCAGCCAGGCCGTCTTCAGCACCAGCAGCCGCAACTGCTCCACCGTCACCCGGGCGTCGGCGATCCAGTTCTGCACCACACCCTGCTGGGCCAGCGCCTTGCCGAACGCGGTGCGGGACACGGCCCGCTTGCACATCAGCTCGATGGCCCGCTCGGCCATGCCGATCAGCCGCATGCAGTGGTGGATCCGGCCGGGGCCGAGCCGGGCCTGGGCGATGGCGAAACCGCCGCCCTCCTCGCCGATCAGGTTCGTCACCGGCACGCGCGCGTGGTCGAAGATCACCTCGGCGTGGCCGCCGTGGTAGTGGTCCTCGTAGCCGAAGACCTGCATCGCGCGCTTGACCGTGACGCCGGGGGTGTCGCGCGGGACCAGGACCATGGACTGCTGGCGGCGGATGTCCGCGCCGTCCGGGTCGGTCTTGCCCATCACGATGAAGATCTTGCAGTTCGGGTCCATCGCGCCGGAGATGTACCACTTGCGGCCGGTGATGACGTACTCGTCGCCGTCCCGCTCGATGTGCGTGGTGATGTTGGTGGCGTCCGAGGAGGCCACCTCCGGCTCGGTCATCGCGAACGCCGAGCGGATCTCCCCCGCGAGCAGCGGCTCCAGCCACTGCTTCTTCTGCTGCTCGTCGCCGAACTGCGCGAGCACCTCCATGTTGCCGGTGTCCGGCGCGGAGCAGTTCAGCGCGGTGGGCGCGAGCTGCGGGGAGCGGCCGGTGATCTCGGCGAGCGGCGCGTACTGCAGGTTGGTCAGGCCGGCGCCGTACTCCTCGTCGGGCAGGAAGAGGTTCCACAGGCCCTGGCGGCGGGCCTCGGCCTTGAGGTCCTCGACGACCTGCGGGGTGTCCCACGGCGAGGCGAGGGCGGCCCGCTGCTCCTCGGCCACCGCCTCGGCCGGGTAGACGTACTCGTCCATGAAGGCGAGCAGCTTGGCGCGCAGTTCCTCGGTGCGTGCGTCGAACGCGAAGTCCATGGCCTACTCACCCTCCTGAAGGGTCGTCAGTCCGTGCTCGATGAAGACCGGGACCAGCTCGCCGATGCGGTCGAAGCCGCGGCCGACGGTCTGGCCCAGGGTGTAGCGGTAGTGGATGCCCTCCAGGATCACGGCGAGCTTGAACCAGGCGAACGCCGTGTACCAGGCCACCGCCGTCACGTCGCGCCCCGAGCGCGCGGCGTACCGCTCGATCAGCTCCCGCGGCGCCGGGTGGCCCGGGGCCTGGGCCGTGGTCGAGACGGGGGAGTCGGGCATGCCGAGCGGCCGGCTGTACATCACCAGCAGCCCGAGGTCGGTGAGCGGGTCGCCGAGCGTGGACATCTCCCAGTCCAGCACGGCCTTGATCTGGTCGTCGTCGCCGATCAGGACGTTGTCCAGCCGGTAGTCGCCGTGCACGATCGCCGCGGCGGGGGAGGAAGGCAGCTCCCGGCCGAGCGCGGCGTGCAGCTCGTCGATGCCGGGCAGCTCGCGGTTGCGGGAGGCGTCCAGCTGCTTGCCCCAGCGGCGCAGCTGCCGGTCCAGGAAGCCCTCCGGGCGGCCGAAGTCGCCGAGCCCGACCTCCTCCGGGTCGACGGCGTGCAGGTCCACGAGCGTGTCCACGAGCGACAGCACCGCCTGCCGGGTGCGCTCCGGGCCGAGCGGGGCGAGCTGCTCGGCGGTGCGGTACGGGGTGCCCTCGACGAACTCCATGACGTAGAAGGGCGCGCCGAGCACCTCCTCGTCCTCGCACAGCAGCAGGGTCCGCGGCACCGGCACGTTCGTCGGGTGCAGGGCGCTGATCACGCGGTGCTCGCGCTTCATGTCGTGCGCGGTCGCCAGGACGTGGCCGAGCGGGGGCCGGCGCACGACCCAGCGCCGGGTGCCGTCCCCGACCAGGTAGGTGAGATTCGACCGTCCGCCCTCGACCAGCCGGCCGGTCAGGGGACCGGTCACCAGGCCGGGCCGCTCGCGCTCCAGCAGGGCGCGCAGCCGGTCGAGATCGAGTCCGGGCGGGTGGTCGGGGCTCATCGTCGCTCCTACAGCAGTGAAGGGACTCCCGGAGACGGGACTCCCCCCATCATGCTGACCGGTCGGTATGTAGTCCAGTGCCGGGGCGGAACGTGATCGGTGCCACGATAGTCAACGGACCGTGACAGCGCGCCACGCACGCGTGCACCGGCGTCTCGCAAGGGCCGGCCACGCAGGCGCGGACGGCGTCCCGCGAGAGTCCGCCACGCAGGCGTGGACGGGCGTCCCGCCGGGGCCCGCCACGCACGTGGGCCCTCCGGGCTTGCGCGGGGGGCCGGCAGCCCGGAGGGTCGGTGCCATGAAGGCGATCAGCTACAGCCGGTACGGCGGACCCGAGGTGCTGGAGTACGGGGAGGTGCGCGAGCCGAAGATCGGACCCGACGCCGTGCTGGTGAGGGTGCGGGCGGCCGCCGTGAACCCCGTCGACTGGAAGTGCCGCGAGGGCTACCTCGACGGCATGATCGAATCCGTCTTCCCGGTGGTGCCCGGCTGGGACATGTCCGGCGTGGTGGTCCGGCCCGGCGTGTCCGTCACCGAGTACGCCGAGGGGGACGAGGTCATCGGATACGTCCGGGAGGACTTCCTCTCCCGCGGCACCTTCGCCGAGTACGTGGCCGCGCCCGTGCGCACCCTCGCCCGCAAGCCGCAGCGCCTGTCCTTCGAGGAGGCCGCCGGGCTGCCGCTGGCCGGGCTGACCGCCTACCAGGTGCTGGTCAAGGCGCTCGGCGTCAAGCGCGGCGAGACGGTGCTGGTGCACGCCGCGGCCGGCGGCGTCGGCTCGATCGCGGTGCAGCTCGCCCGCCACTTCGGCGCCCGCGTGATCGGCACGGCGAGCGAGCGCAACCACGACTTCGTCCGGAAACTGGGCGGCGAACCGGTGAGCTACGGCGAGGGGCTGGCCGACCGGGTGCGGGGGCTGGCGCCCGAGGGCGTCGACGCGGCCTTCGACACCGTCGGCGGCGACGCGCTCCAGGCCTCCGTGACCCTGCTCGCGCCCGGCGGCCGGCTCGCCTCGATCGCCGACCCGGAGGTGCTGGCCTACGGAGGCCGCTACTTCTGGGTCCGCCCGGACGCCGACGACCTGCGCAAACTGTCGGACCTGGCCGAGCAGGGCGTGGTCTCGGTGCACATCGACGAGACGTTTCCGCTGGAGCGGGCGGCGGACGCCCACCGCCGCAGCCAGGAGGGCCGCACCCGGGGCAAGATCGTGGTCACGGTGGGGGACTGAGGCCGGCCGGCCCGGAGCCGCCTAGAGCACCAGCGCCGTGGCGCAGACCGCCATGCCGGCCGTGCACAGGACCGCCGCCGTCGCGAGGCGCGCCGGCATCGGGCGGGGGCGGCCCGTCGACGCGAGCAGGCGGATGCGCTGGTGCGCGACGAGCAGGAAGCCGATCCACAGCACGCAGCACAGGGCGGCGGCGACGACGGCCGCCGCCGACGCCCCGCCGTGCAGCGCGGCCCGCACCGCGAGCACGGCCGCGACCGTCCACGCCAGGGTCGTACGGCGCCAGGCGAGCCGGGTCCGCTCGGGCTGCAGCCCGGGGTCGCGGTCGGACGGCCGCGCGGGGTCGGGCTCCGGCCGCCGTCCGGGGCCGGGCCCGGGCTCTTCTCCCGGGTCCCGCTCGGGTCCCGGGTGGTGGCGGTCGTCGTTCATCCCTCCCACCCGATGAGCACGACGACGACCATCGCCACGGCGACGACGGCGATGACCAGGCTCAGGACGACCGGGAACCGCGACACCGGCAGGTCCTCCCCGCGGCGCATCGCGCGCTCGCAGCGCACCCAGTGGTTGATCGCGCGCAGCGCGCACAGCACACCCGCGGCCAGCAGCGCGAGCGCCAGCCCGACCCGCCAGCCCCAGCGCAGGTCGGGCAGGAACTGGTCCACCGCGAAGCCGCCGCCGATCAGCGCGAGCGCGGTGCGCAGCCAGGCCAGGAAGGTGCGCTCGTTGGCCAGCGAGAACCGGTAGTCGGGTGTCCCGCCCTCCTGCCGCACCCGCTCCGGCGCGAACCACAACCGCACGTTCCGCACAAGCTCGATCACGTGCAGGACCCTATCCCCACGGGTGACCCGGTCCGGCTCAGCCCGCCGCCCGGTGGGCCGCCAGACGTGCGTGGGCGGCCAGGCCGTCCGGGACCCACTCCCACGAGTCCAGGCGGGCGCGCAGGTCGTCCTCGGTGAGGAAGTCGTGCCAGGCGACCTCCTCGGGCTGGGGCCGCACCTCGGTGGTGCAGCGGACCTCGTAGACCGCCGACCACCAGCTGTGGCCGGCTCCGTCGTCGTACAGGAACTTGAACAGGTACGTGGGCCGGGGCAGGTCCGGCACGCCCAGTTCCTCCTGGGCCTCGCGCAGGGCCGCGTCGTCGTAGGACTCGCCGGCGCCGACGACCCCGCCGACGAACATGTCGTACCGGGAGGGGAAGACCAGCTTGGCCGGGGTGCGGCGGTGGACGAAGATCCGGCCGTCCGCGTCCCGGGCCTCGATGAACACGCACCGGTGGCGCAGCCCGCGCGCGTACGCCTCGCCGCGCGGCGACTGCCCGACGACCCGGTCGTTCTCGTCGACGATGTCGAGGATCTCGTCAGCAGGGTTCATGGCCCCATCCAAGCAGGGGCGGCCGACCGGGCGGCGATCAGCGTCCCTGGAGCGCGTCCACCCGTTCCTCGCCCGCCGTGCCGCGCGGCAGGCAGGGGTGCAGCCCCAGCAGGACGATGCCCGCGACGATCGCCGCGAGGCCCGCCGCCTCCCAGGCCAGGGCGCCGGTGCCGGTGTGCAGGCGGTCGCCGAGGAAGCCGACGCCGCAGGCGATGCCGGCCAGCGGCTGGGCGGCGGTCAGCGCGGGCAGCGACATCCGCAGCGGCGCCGTCTCGAACGCGCTCTGGACGAGGACCAGGCCCGTGACGCCGAGCAGCAGCACCCCGTACGGCTGCCAGCCGGTGAGCACCTCGCTGAGGCCGCCGTCGGCGAAGCGCTGGCCGCAGACCCGGGTCAGGGCGTCCTGGACGCCGTAGAGCAGTCCGGCCGCGAGGGCCAGCAGCATCGGGCCCCGGCTCAGCCGGGAGCGCCCGGCGAAGGCGGCCAGCGCCAGGGCCGTACCGGACATCGCCCCGATGATCACCCAGTGGCGCACCGGGTCGGTCACCGCGCTGCCGCCGCGGGGCTCGCCGGCCAGGATGAACGCGCTCACCCCGCCCGCCAGCAGCGCCAGTCCGGCCCAGCCCTGACGGCCCAGCGGCTGCCGGGTGCGGTGCCGGGAGAGCGCCAGCGCGAACAGGAGATTGGTCGCCAGCAGCGGTTCGACCAGGGACACCTCGCCCCGGGCGAGCGCGATCGCGCCGAGGACCATGCCGGCCACCATCAGGGCGAGCCCGCCCAGCCAGCTCGGCACCCGGATCAGGTCCAGCAGCAGCCGGGGGGAGAGGAAGTCGCCGAGCGGGGCCCGCTGCGCGGCACTCTGCTGCAGTACGAAACCGAACCCCAGACAGCACGCGGCACTCACGGCGAGGACAAGAACCAGAACCGACACGCTGCGTACCTCGATCGTCCGGTCGGGTCACGGGGGCGTGAGGCCCGACTCTAGCGCCCGCCGCCCCTCGGTACCCCCGAGTACACGCAACGGTGCCTGTGCGCGTACCCGCGCCGGGCGGTTCCAGTCGGGGGGGGGCCGGCCGGGGCCGCCGGTTCGGGTGGGGCCCGGCGGTTCCGTCCGGGCCCGGTGTTCCACCCGGCCGCCGCGCCGGACTCCCGGGCCCTCGACGGCCGCGTCCGCCTCCGGCATACGGCCCGGAGCGACCGGGGCGGCCTGCGGCGCCCGGCGCCACTGCCTCCGGCCCCCGGCCCGGCGTGACCGCATGCGGCTTGCGGTGCCCTTGACGGCCGCGTCCGCCTCCGGCGTGCGGCCCGGCGCGTCCGGGGCGGCCTGCGGCGCCCGGCGCTACTGACTCCGGCACCGGCCCGGCGCGACCGCATGCGGCTTGCGGTGCCCTCGACGGCCGCGTCCGCCTCCGGCGTGCGGCCCGGCGCGTCCGGGGCGGCCTGCGGCGCCCGGCACGACTGCCTCCGGCACCGGCACGACTGCCTGCGGCGCCCGGCACGACCGCCTCCGGCGCCCGGCACGGCGCGACCGGACGCGGCATGGCCGCCCGGCACGACCGTTTGCGGCTAGGCGCCGGGACGGCCGCAGACGGCGCCCGGCCCGGCCCGCCGGCTGCGGCGTGGGGCGCCTGGCACGACCGCGCGCGGCTACCGGCGCCGAGACGGCCGCACGCGGCTTCCCCCCGTCCAGGACGGCCGCACGCGGCTTCCCCCCGTCCAGGACGGCCGCATGCGGCTTCCCCCCGTCCGGGACGGCCGCACGCGGCTTGCGGCGCCCGGCGCGACCGCCTCCGGCGCCCGGCCCGGCGCACCGGCTGCGGCTTGCGGTGCCCGGCACGCGGCGTCCGGTCGGCACCCGGCACGCGGCGTCCCCCGTCGGCTTCCGGCACCCGGCACGCGGCGTCCCCCGTCGGCTTCCGGCACCCAGCACGTGGTGACCCCCGTCGGCTCCCGGCGCCGGCACCCCGCTTCCGGCTCCCGGCGTCCTCCACGCCCCCCGCGCCCCCCCAGCCACCCCTCCCGCCCCCTCCGGCGTTCAAATCCCGCCGTCCGGAGGTCAGTTGACGCGTGTCAGATGGCCGGTGGCCCTTGACGTGCATCGCTCAGTAAGGGTTGGCTGTGCGTGATCGAACGGTGGCAGGTGCATGCCGTCCGCGCGGAGGTGCCCGACCAGCCCTCCCCTCGCGGACCGCCACGACGCACGAAGTACACGGAACACGAGGTAGCCCCGCGGTGCCCCCACCACCCCCGCCTCCCCTGGGCCGCGGCCGCAGACGCGCCGCGCACGCCTTCGACGCCGCCCTCGACGACACCGAACTCGCCACCACCCGCGCCGCGTTGGCGCAGGGCCGGTGGCAGTCCGTGCGCTCGCTGCTCGCCCGCACCGGCGACGACCTCGACCGCCGCGGCCACCGGGTCGTCGTCCTCGCCGCCGAGTCGTACACCGCCGCCTGGGCCACCGACTGGCTCCTGGCCGAACCCGACTCCGCCGACGCCGCCGTGCTGCTCGCCGCCGCCCGCGTCCAGCGCGCCCTGCACGGCAAGGACAAGCCCGCCGCGGCCCGCGAGGCCTGCCGCGCCGCCGCCGCGCTCGCCCCGGCCGATCCCACCCCCTGGCTGGTGCTGCTCCTGCTGGAGCGCACCCACGGCGACGACACGGAGTTCGTCCGCACCTTCGAACAGGTCCGCGCCCGGCACGCCGACCACCACCACGCCCACCACCTGATGACCGCCCGCCTCGCCGAACGTCGCCCCGACGCCGGCCCCGACCCGCTGCACGAGGTGTACGACTTCGCCGCCTGGGCCGCCGAGCAGGCACCCGCCGACTCCCCGCTGGCCATGCTCCCGGTCGTCGCGCACGCCGAGCGCTACCGCGTGCTCGCCGGCGCCGGTTTCGAGCCCGCCGACCCGCTCGCCTCCGGCCACTGGACGGGCCGCCGCGCCCGGCAGGTGATGAAGGCCGCCTTCGACTGGTGGCTGGAATGGGAGCACGAGGACCACCCCCGGCGCCTGGTCGACCTCAACTACCTCGCCCACGCCAAGGTCTGCGAGGGCCGCGGCGCCGAGGCCGCCGCCCTCTTCCACCGCATCGGCGACCACCCCACCCCCGAGCCCTGGTCCTACCCCGACCGCGACCCCCACTCCGCCTTCCGTGCCGCCCGCGACCGCGCCCTCGGCACGGGCTGACGTACGCCGCCGCCGGCCCCCGCACCGGCGAGCGGCACCGCGCCCCCGCCCCCGAAAGGACCTCGCATGACCACCGGAAGTCCCCGCACCGGCAGACCCGCCGCCGGGTCCATCCCCACCTACCTCGGCTCCGACCGGGCCCTGCGCGCCGACCGCCTCGGCACCTCCGGTCTGCTGCTGTCCGTGCTCGCGGCGACCGCCCCGCTCATGGTCGTCGCGGGCGTGATGCCGACGACGTACGCGGTGATGGGCATCGTCGGCCAGCCGCTGCTGTTCGTCGCGCTGGGCGTGGTGCTGGTCCTCTTCAGCGTCGGCTACGCCGAGATGAGCCGGCACGTGCACAACGCGGGCGCCTTCTACGCCTACATCGCCCGCGGCCTCGGCGGGACCGCCGGCGCCGGCGCCGCCCTGGTCGCCCTCGTCGCCTACAGCGCCCTCCAGGTCGGCATCTACGGCATCTTCGGCTTCGAGGTCTCGGGGCTGCTGGACACCTACGCCGACGTCACGATCGCCTGGTGGATCCCGGCGCTGGCGGCCGTGGCCGTCGTCGGCGCGCTCGGCTGGCTGAAGATCGACGTCAACGCGCGCGTGCTCGGCGTCCTCCTGGTCATCGAGGTCGCCCTCGTCGTCGTCTTCGACGTCGCGGCGATCTCCGACCCCGGCAAGGAGGGCCTGTCCCTGCACGCCTTCGACCCCGGCACCCTCACCGGCGCCGGCGTCTCCACCGCCCTGTGCTTCTGCATCGCCGCCTTCACCGGCTTCGAGCAGGCCCCCGTCTACGCCGAGGAGACCAGCCGGCCGCACGTCCTGGTGCCGCGCGTGATGTTCCTCGCCGTCGGCTCGGTCGCGGTGTTCTTCGCGATCAGCTCCTGGGCGCTCACCGTCGCCACCGGCCCCTCCGCGATCGTCGGCACCGCGCAGAAGGAGAGCGCCGGTCTGCTGTTCACCCTCACCGAGTCCCGGCTCGGCGCGACCTTCACCGACATCCTGCACGTGCTGTTCGTGACCGGCATGTTCGCCGCCACCCTCAGCTTCCACAACGTCGTCGCCCGCTACGCCTTCGCCATGGGCCGCGAGGGCCTGCTGCCGCGCGCCTTCGGCCGCACCACCGGCGCGAGCGGAGCGCCCGGCACCGGCTCGCTGCTGCAGACCGCCGTCTCCGCCGCGGTCGTGATCGCCTTCGCCGCCACCGACGGCAAGCCCGCGGGCGACCCGACCGCGCCCGTGCTGCACCTGTTCACCTGGTGCGGCAACCTCGGCGCGCTCGGCGTGATCCTGCTGATGGCCGCCGCCTCGCTGTCCGTGATCGTCTTCTTCGTCCGGCGCGGCGCCGCCCGCGCCCAGGCCTGGCGGCTGGTCACGTCCGCGCTGGCCGGGCTCGCGCTGCTGGTGCTCGCCGGGTACACGGTGAAGGACTTCGACGTCCTGGTCGGCGCCGGTCCCGGCTCCGCCCTGAGCTGGGCGCTGCCCGCGGTGATCGGCCTCGCCCTGGTCGCCGGCCTCGTCCTCGGCCTGCTGCTGCGCTCCCGCAGCCCCGAGCGCCACGCCCGCATCGGTCTCGGCAACGAGGCGTTCCAGCTGGACAAGGCGGCGGCCACGGCCGGCGCCGCCGACCAGCACGGATGACGGAAGTCTGACGCGCACCCGTGAACCCTTCTCCCCGGGGGTCCACGGGTGTTCGAATGAAGAGGTGAACCCCGAACCCCCACCTCCGCCCGGTCCGTCCGACCGCGACCGGGAGGGCCGGCCCATCGGCCGCCGCGTCCTGCTCGGCACGCTGGGTCTGGGCGCGCTGGGCGTGTTCGCCGCGCCGACGCTGCAACGCGGACTGGAGTCCGTCCTCAGCGGCGACCCCACCGGTCTGACCGGACTGCTGCCCAACGGCGGCGGCTTCCGCTACTACTCCGTCGCCGCGTCCGTCCCGCACCGCGACGCCCGCACCTACCGCCTCAGCATCGACGGCCTCGTCGACCGCCCCCGCCGCTACACGCTCGCCGAACTGCGGGCGCTGCCGCAGACCCGGCTCGTGCGCGACGTCCAGTGCGTCACCGGGTGGCGGGTGCCGGGCACCCCCTTCGAAGGCGTACGGCTGTCGCGGCTGCTGGACGCGGCCGGGGTGCGCCCCACCGCCCGGGCGATCCGCTTCACCTGCTTCGACGGCACCTACAGCGAGTCCCTCTCCCTGGACCAGGCCCGCCGCCCCGACGTCCTGGTCGCGCTGCGCATGCAGAACAAGGACCTGGGGCACGCGCACGGCGGCCCGGTCCGGCTGTACGTGGCGCCGATGTACTTCTACAAGTCCGCCAAGTGGCTCTCCGGCATCACCGTCACCGACGAGGTGAGGCCGGGCTACTGGGAGGAGCGGGGCTACGACGTCGACGCCTGGGTCGGCCGGTCGAACGGACGCGGCGATGAGCCTACGAGCTGACGCGCCCGCCCCGGCCGCCGCACACGTACGGCGCTTCAGCCGGGCCGAGCGCTGGATCCACCGCACGACGGCCGCGCTGATGGGCGTGTGCGTGGTGACCGCGGCCTTCCTGTACATCCCGCAGCTCGCCGAACTCGTCGGCCGCCGCGAACTCGTGGTCCGCGTCCACGAGTGCGCCGGCGTGGCGCTGCCCGTGCCGGTCCTGCTGGGCCTGGCCTCGCGGGCCTTCCGCGCCGATCTCGGCCGGCTCAACCGGTTCGGCGTCCACGACCGCCGCTGGCTGCTCGCCGCCGTCAGCCGCGACAAGCGGCGCACCTCCCGTCCGGCGGGCAAGTTCAACGCGGGACAGAAGATCTACGCGGCCTGGATCGCCGGGGCGACGCTGGTGATGCTGGGCACCGGGCTGCTGATGTGGTTCACCCACCTCACCCCGCTGCGCTGGCGCACCAGCGCCACCTTCGTGCACGACTGGCTGGCCCTGACCGTCGGCATCGTCCTGGCCGGCCACATCGGGATGGCCCTGGGCGACCCGGAGGCCCGGCGCGGACTGCGCACCGGGCTGGTCAGCGAGGAGTGGGCCGAACGACACCACCCGCTGTGGCGGCCGTAGCCACAGCGGGTGGAGGTGGCCGGAGCCACGGTCGGTGTCCCATGGGGGACAGCCCTCTGTACCGGCGTCCCGCGGGGGCGGCCCTCACTGCCGCCGCCCCCGCGGGACGGCCCTATATGACGAGCGACAGGAGCAGGACCAGGCCGCCCGCGACCACCGAGATGATGGTCTCCATGACCGACCACGTCTTGACCGTCTGACCGACGCTCAGCCCGAAGTACTCCTTCACCAGCCAGAAACCGGCGTCGTTGACATGGCTGAAGAAGAGGGAGCCCGCGCCGACGGCGAGGACGAGCAGCGCCGTGTGCGTGGTCGACATGTCCGCCGCCAGCGGGGCGACCAGACCGGCCGCGGAGACCGTGGCGACCGTGGCCGAGCCCGTGGCCAGCCGGATCGCGACGGCGATCAGCCAGGCCAGCAGCAGCGCCGGGATGTTCCAGTCCTTGGAGACGTCCAGGATCATCTGGCCCACGCCGGTGTCGATCAGCGTCTGCTTGAAGCCACCGCCCGCGCCGACGATCAGCAGGATGCCGGCGATGGGCGCGAGGCCCTTCTCGACCAGCGGCGTCAGGCGCTCCTTGCCGAACCCGGCGGGCCGCAGCAGGGTGAAGATGCCGAGCAGCACGGCGGCGAGCAGGGCGATCAGCGGGGAGCCGACCACGTCGAAGACGCGCTGCACGGTCGCCTCCGGGTCGTCGACCGTGATGTCGACCAGGGCCTTGGAGAGCATCAGGACGACCGGCAGCAGGATGGTGACCAGCGTCGCGCCGAAGCCGGGACGGGTCTCCAGCTCCTCGGAGGCGCGCTGCGGGATCATGCGGTCCGGCGCCGGGACGTCCACCCAGCGGGCGGCGACCTTGGAGAACACCGGACCGGCGATGATCACCGTGGGGATGGCGATCAGGACGCCGAGCGCGAGGGTGACGCCGAGGTTGGCCTTGACCGCGTCGATCGCGACCAGCGGGCCGGGGTGCGGCGGGACCAGGCCGTGCATCACGGACAGGCCGGCCAGCGCCGGGATGCCGATGCGCATCAGCGAGTAGTTGCCGCGCTTGGCCACCATCAGCACGACCGGGATCAGCAGGACGACGCCGACCTCGAAGAACAGCGGCAGGCCGATCACGGAGGCGATCAGCACCATCGCCCACGGCATGGCACGCCCGCCGGCCTTGGCGAGGATGGTGTCGACGATCTGGTCGGCGCCGCCGGAGTCGGCGAGCATCTTGCCGAGGATCGCACCGAGGGCGATCAGCACGCCCACACCGGCGACGGTGCCGCCCAGTCCGGTGGTGAAGCTGGTGATGACCTTGTCCAGCGGAGCTCCGGCGACCGCGCCGAGGGCGAGCGTTCCGAGCGTCAGGGACAGGAACGCGTGGAGCTTGAACTTGGTGATGAGCAGGACGATGACGGCGATGCCCACCAGCACGGCGATGCCCAGCTGGGCGTGGCCGGCCGAGGTGATCGGCTCGACTTTGTCCGCTGCCAGCATCTCGACGCTGAGTCTGGTCACGGGGGTTCCCTTGCGGTTACGGGGGATGGGGGATGGACGGGGCCCCGCACGGCCCACGAGGGGACCGGGCCGTGCGTGACCCCGGGGGAGGGGGGTGTGTTACCGGGTCGTCGGCTCGGGCAGCGCTTCCAGAGCGGTGACGGCCCGCTCGGTGATCTGCTCCGGGCCGCCCTCGACGTCGACCTCCACGCCCGCCTCGTCCGCCTCGAGCGGCTGCAGCGTGGCGAACTGGGAGTCGAGGAGTGCCGTGGGCATGAAGTGACCCTGGCGATGGGACATCCGGTCGGCGATGAGGTCGCGGTCCCCGGTCAGGTGCACGAACACCAGCCCGGGCGCGGCGGCGCGCAGCCGGTCGCGGTACGACCGCTTCAGCGCCGAGCAGCTGACCACCCCGCCGAGCCCTTCCCGGCCGTCGGCCCAGGAGCCGATGGCGTCCAGCCACGGCCACCGGTCCTCGTCGGTGAGCGGGATCCCGGCCGTCATCTTGGCGATGTTGGCCGCGGGGTGGAAGTCGTCGCCTTCGGCGTACGGGACGCCGAGCCGGGCGGCCAGCAGGGGACCGATGGTGGTCTTGCCGGTGCCTGCCACGCCCATGATCACGACGACGTGGGGGGTGTTCATCGCTGCCTCGCTGTCTTCGTCGACACGTTGATGCCGGGCTACTGAAACCCATTAGGTACGACGAATTCAAGAGTCTGTGGCAAATAAGTCTGACTTTTTGTTCCCGTGATCCGCCCCGTACTCTGTGTGCATGACCACTCCGGGCCGGGGGCTGCACGGCCATGTACTGGACACCCTCGGCCCCGCGATCACCGCGGGCGAGTACCCGCCGGGGAGCGTTCTGCGCACCGACGAGCTCGCCCAGCGCTTCGAGGTGTCACGCTCCGTGATGCGCGAGGCGGTCCGGGTCCTGGAGTCGATGCACCTGGTGGAGTCACGCCGGCGGGTGGGCGTGACCGTGCGCCCGAAAGCCGAGTGGAACGTCTACGACCCGCAGGTCATCCGCTGGCGCCTGGCCGGCGCGGACCGGCCGCACCAGCTGCGTTCGCTGACGGTGCTGCGCTCGGCGGTCGAGCCGGTCGCCGCGGGCCTCGCCGCCCGGCACGCCACGGCCGAGCAGTGCGCGGAACTCACCGAGTGCGCGCTGGGCATGGTCGCCCACTCGCGCGGCCATCAGCTGGAGGGGTACCTGCTGCACGACGTGGCCTTCCACCGGGTGATCCTCACCGCCTCCGGCAACGAGATGTTCGCCCGCCTCGGCGACGTCGTCGCGGAGGTCCTCACCGGCCGTACGCAGCACGAGGTCATGTTCGAGGACCCCGACCCGGCCGCCGTCACGCTGCACGTCCGGGTCGCGGAGGCCGTGCGGGCGCGGGACGCCGAGCGGGCGGAGGAGCTGACCCGGGAGATCACGGTGGGGGCGCTGCAGGAGCTGGACATCCTCGCGCCCTGAGGGGCTATGCCTCGGGGAAGTCCCCGTCGACGTACACCCACGCGCCGTCGACGCGCTCGAAGCGGCTGTGCTCGTGCAGCGATCCGCCCTGGTAGGTGGCGCGGAAGGTGACGGTCCCGGTGGAGTGGAAGGCCGAGCCGTCGCTCGTGCCGAGGATCTCCAGACCCGTCCACCGCATCCGCGGGTCCAGCTCCAGCTCGGCGGGCCGGGTGCGCGGATGCCAGGTGCGCAGCAGATAGCCGGTGTCCCGCACGACGAAGGCGCTGTACCGCGAGCGCATCAGCGCCTGTGCGGTCGGCGCGGCCGCCTCACCCCGGTGGTAACGGCCGCAGCAGTCCGCGTACTTCTCGCCCGACCCGCAGGGGCAGACGGTGGGCGTGGCGGTGGGGGGCGCCGGGCGGCGAGGGGTGCGGCGGGACATGGGGGTCATTATGGGCCACGGGGTGGGGCGGGTGGTGGCGGTGGTGCCGGGGCGGCGCCGCGGCCGTCTCGCCGTCCGGCGCGCGCGGGGGTGAGTTCGCCCCTGCCGCCCCTGCCGCCCCGCCCCTGCCCGTCCGCCCCTGCCCGTCCCGTCCCCCGGGGCTCCGCCCCCGGACCCCCGTTCGCGCCGTTCCCCGCGCCCCGTCGGGGCACGGGGACCTGTCGAGAGTCAGGCCGTGTCGGCCGGCGGGCGGCGGGCGAGGAGGAGGGCTGCCAGGAGCGCGGCGGCGCAGGAGGCGCCGGCCACGACCCACAGCGCGCTGTGCACGCCCGCCGTGAACGCGCTCGCCACCGCGTCCGTGATCGGCTGCGCGGAGCGGCCCTTGGCGCTGCCGCCGGTGCGGGCGACCTCGACCACCCGGTCGGCGACCTGCGGCGGGACCCGGCGGCCGGCGAGTCGGGCCGGCAGGACGTCGAGGAAGCGGACCGCGAGGACGGCGCCCAGCACCGCCGTCGCCAGGACCGAGCCGACCTGACGGAACGCCGTCACGGCCGAGGACGCCGCGCTCATCTTCTCGCCCGGCACCACCTCGAACGCGGCCGCCGTCGACGGCGCCACGACCAGACCGCTGCCCAGCCCCGCGAGGACCAGCCCGATCCCGGTCACCGGGTAGGCGCCGCCCGCCCGTTGCAGCAGCAGCACCAGCGCGGCCACCGTCGTCAGCGACGACCCCGCGGCCAGCAGCCGCCCCGCGCGCACCCGTCCGGCGAGCCGCTGCGCCCCGGCCGTCGCCGCCACGAACGCGAGCATCGCCGGCAGCAGCCGCACCCCGGTGCCGAGCGGCCCGACCCCCTGCACCCGTTGCAGGAACAGCACTTCGAGGAAGACCACGCCGACGAAGACGAACAGCGCCGCGGCCGCCACGCACAGGGCCGCCGCGTACCGCCCGTCGCGCATCATCCGCACGTCCAGCATCGGCAGCGGCGCGCGCAGTTCCGTGCGGACCAGCGCGGCGAGCGCGACGACGGCCACGACCAGGACACCCGCCACCACCGGGTCGCCGTACCCCGCGCGGCCGCCCACCGCGATGCCGTACACCAGCGCCGAAAGACCGATCACCGCCCACAGCTGGCCCGCCAGGTCCAGCGGCCGGCCCGGCACCCGGGACTCGGCCACCGCCCGCAGCGTGACCAGCACGGTGACCACCGCCAGCGGCGTGTTCACCAGGTACACCGCCCGCCACCCCGAGACCTCCAGCAGCGTCCCGCCGAGCAGGGGGCCCACCGCCAGGCCGACGCCGGAGACCGCCACCCACACCGAGATGTAGCGCAGCATGCGCGGCAGGTCGACGAAGAACGTCGTCGTGATGAGCGCCAGCGAGGTCGGCAGCACCAGCGCGCCGCCCAGACCGCTGATGCCCCGTCCGACCAGCACCTGCGGATAGCCGTGCGCGGACGCCACCACCAGCGACCCGGCGGCCAGCAGGACCACACCGGTCAGGAACACCCGCCGCCGCCCGAAGCGCTCGCCGAGCGCCCCGCCGGACAGCACGCAGGCCGCCACGACCAGCGTGTACGTGCTGGACACCCAGCTCAGGTCGGCGGGCGCGACCCCCATGTCCACCTGGAGCGCCCGCAGCGTCGAGATCGCCGCCGTCACCTCGATGAACGACATGAACAGTCCCAGGCAGGCGGCGAGCAGCACCAGCCGGGCGTACGGGATCACCGGTGCCGCGGGCGCCTCGGCGGGCGCGTCCGTCCCCTCCGAGTCCGCCGATACGGTGCTCACGCCGCCCGCCGTTCCTTCTCGGCCTGGTCCGCCAGGCGCCGTACCGCCTCGTCCCAGGCGATCGGCAGCCGGTCGCGCTCGGCGTGCCAGAACACGAACACCGAGCCCTTCATCCCCTTGCGCAGCGCGCGCGAGCGGGCGCCGTGCGGGTCCGTGTGCGCGAAGGTGTCCAGGGCCTCCTGGTCCCGCCACGCGGACAGCGTCCAGAACGTCCGCTTCAGCGGCTCCGCCCGCAGGGACGCGCCGATCAGCCCGGGCGACCGGCGGACCTGGCGGAAGACCACCAGGGACGTGAGGAAGAACCGGGGCACGCTCAGCAGCGAGCGCAGCTCGAACCGGGAGGCCATGACCACCGGCAGGTCCGGGGCCGCGCCGCCCTCGTCGGCCGGCGCACCACCGTCGGGTGCGGTACCGGGCATCCAGGGAATGGTCGGCATGGCAGGTCTTCTCCCCTCGGCGGGACGTTCCGTCATCCACCAGAGCGCCCGGCACGGCCGATCCGGACACCCCGGCAGGACGAATTCCGGCGCGAGGCCCGCGCGGTGCGCGCGACGGGCCGGAAGGGGCCCTTCGGCGGTGCGCCCAGCGGGCCGATCGAGGTCCTTCGCCGCGTGCGCGTCGCGGGCCGGAAAGGAGCCCGCGCGGTGCGCCGTGCGGCCGAACGAGGTCACCGCCGTGCACCCTGCGGGCCGGGGCGGTTCGCCGTGCACACCGCGGGCCGGGGCCGGACCTTGCGCCGTGTGCCCGAGGACCGGGGCCGGACCCTTCGCCGTGCGCCAGCGAGCCGGGGCCGGACCCTTCGCCGTGCGCCAGCGAGCCGGAGCCGGGCCCTTCGCCGTGCGCTCGCGGGCCCTTCGCCGTGCGTCCGAGGGCCGGAAGGGGCCCCCGTCCCACGCCACCGAAGCCGGCGCGGCAGCGCCCCCGTGCCGGCGAGCGGGCGGATCCGGACACTCCGTTCCGGCCGTCATCGAGGGATCCGATCGGGCCCTTCCCGCTGCCGATCGGCCGATTGACCCCCCGTCACGGCCCGGCCTACTGTTCCCGTGCGTTTCCGCCGAAGCACCGCGCGGACCGCCCCCTTCTCAGAGGTATCAGCCCTCTGCGCATCGGCCGTCGCCCCACCGCGACCGTTCCCCGAACCGTTCGAGCCGAGGTGCGCCCCTGCCATGACCATCCGTGTCGCTGTCGTCGGAGCCGGGATCTCCGGACTCTCCGCCGCCTACCATCTGCCGGACGACGTCCACGTCACCGTGTACGAGAGCCAGGACACCCCCGGCGGTCACGCCCACACCGTGGAGGTCGACGAGGACGGCCGGACCATCGGCGTCGACACGGCCTTCGTGGTGTTCAACGCCCGTACCTACCCGGACCTGAGCGCCTTCTTCGACAAGCTCGGCGTGGACGTCCTCGACCACACCGGCGGCTTCGACTTCTTCGACCTCGACCGCGGACTCGACTACGGAACCGCCGAGTTCGAGCTCACCGAGGAGGAGATCGCCGCCCGCTACCCCGCCGACTTCCTGCCGCTGTGGCGGGACGCCGAACGCTTCCACCGCGAGGCACCCCGCGACTTCCTGCGCAAACGCACCGACCTCTCGCTCGGCGACTACCTGGACCGCGGCGGCTACAGCGACGCCTTCAAATACGGCTACGTCGTGCTGCTCGCCACCGCCGTCTGGTCGGTGCCGGCCGAACTGATCTGGGAGATGCCCGCCACCACCGTCATCGCCTTCTTCATGTCCCACGACCCCGGCGGCCTCGGCGGCCGCTCCGTGGCCTGGAAGACGGTGGCCGGCGGCAGCGTCCGCTACGTCCGCCGGGTCGTCGACGCCCTCAACGGCACCGTCCGCACCGGCGCCCCGGTCACCCGGGTCCGCGAGGACGCCGACGGCGTCGTCGTCGCCACCGCGGCCGGCGAGGAACGCCACGACTACGCCGTCCTCGCCGCGCACGCCGACCAGAGCCTCGCCGTGCTGGAGAACCCGACGCCCTTCCAGGCCGACGTGCTCGGCACCGTCCGCTACAGCGCCACCCGGGCGATCCTGCACACCGACCCGGCCGCCATGCCGCCGCGCCGGGAGCGCTGGCAGAGCTGGAACTACGGCCTGAAGACCGTCGACGGCACGCCCCGCACCTGGGTCGCGTACTACATGAACGCCCTGCAGGGCTTCACCGCCGAGCGCGACTACTTCGTCACCCTGGACTCGCCGATCGTCCCGCGCGACGAACTCGTCGTGCGCGAGCTGCCGTTCACGCACCCCGTCATCGACCTGGACGTGCGCGCCATGCAGCGCACCATCCACGACGTCAACGCACCGGGCGGCCGGATCAAACTGGCCGGCTCCTACTTCCACGCGCCGCGCATCGGCGTCGACCTCATCGGCTCCCACGAGGCCGGATTCGTCTCCGGCCGCAAGGCCGCCGAGGCCGTCGCCCGCGAGCTGCACACCGAAGCGCACCGCACCGCCCACTGAGCGCACCGCACAGCGAACCGAGGGGGAACTCCCATGCCACGTGTCACCGCCGACGAAGCCCGCGCCTGGCTGACCGAGAAGCTCGCCGTCCGGCTCGGCGTCGACCAGGAACAGATCGACGCCGACCGCTACTTCGACGAGTTCGACCTCGACTCCACCGAGGCGCTCATCCTCGCGGGCGAGCTGGAGAAATGGCTCGGCTTCGAGCTGGAGGCCACGGCGCTGTGGTACCACCCCACCATCGCCGCCCTGTCCGAGCACATCGCCGAGGAGAGCGCCCGCCATGCCGCAGCGGCCTGACGCGGCGGCGCGGATGCGCCCGGCCGCCGAGCGGCCCCTGCTCACCCCCCTGCGCGCGGCGGCCCACCCGGCCGCCCGGCCGGTCGTCGCCGTCCACCCCGGCGCGCTGCCCCCCGCCGTGTGGCACGACCTCGCCGCCGCGCTCCCCGAGCACAGCACGCCGTACCTGTGCGACCTCGGCACCGTGCCGGCGTACGTCACCGCCGCACTGGACCCGGCCGCCCCGGTGCCCGGTGTCCGGGACCTCGCCGCGCGGTGCCTCGGCGAGCTGACCGCCGCCGGGCTGACCGACGGGCCCCTCACCCTCGTCGGCTGGTCCTTCGGCGGTGTCGTCGCCCTGGAGATCGCCGCCCGGCTCGACGCGCGCGGCGCGGGCCCGGTCACCGGCCTCGTCGTCCTGGACTCCATCGCACCCGTCGCCGCCTTCCAGCGCGCCGACGACCAGCTCGAGCCGCCCACGCTGCTCGGCTGGTTCGCGATGTACCTGGGCGCCCGGCGCGGCCACGACCTCACCCCGGCGCCGGGCGCGCTCGACGGGCACGGCGAGGACGACGGCCTCGACGTGCTGCTCGGCGCCGCCCTCGCCCAGGGCGTCCTGCCCGCCGGCACCGAACCGGCCGGACTGCGCAAGCTGTACACCGCCTTCCGCTCCGGCCTGCTGCGCAACAACCGGTGCACCGCCGGCTACCTGCCCGCCCCGCTGGACACGCCGATCACCCTGCTGAAGCCGCGGCGTTCGCTGCTGCCCGACAGCCCCGACCTCGGCTGGGAGCAGCTCGGCACCCGCCCGCTGCGCCGGATCGACGTGCCCGGCGACCACTACACGATGCTCCAGCAGCCGCGCACCGCGGCCGTGCTCGCCGCCCTGCTCGCCGCGCCGGACGCCGTCGCCCCCCGCACGGGCTGAGCGGCCCGCACCCCGCCACGGGCGACGACCGGACGCCCCGCCCGCACCCGCCACGCCGACGACCGGACGCCCCACCGCCCGCCGCCACGGACCGGACGACCGCAGCCCCCCGCGCCCCGACCCACTGCCGCACGCGACGCACGCGACGCGCAAGCCCCGAGAGGACCACCATCGTGCACTACTCACGTCTGGCCGAGACGCCGATCGCGATCGTCGGGTTGGCGGGCCTCTTCCCCAAGTCGCGCGACGTGCGCGAGTTCTGGCACAACATCGTCACCGCGGCGGACTGCATCGAGGACGTTCCCGCGAGCCACTGGAACATCCAGGACCACTACGACCCGGACCCGGCCGCCGAGGACAAGACCTACGTCCGGCGCGGCGGCTTCCTGCCCGAAGTGGCCTTCAACCCCATGGAGTTCGGGCTGCCGCCCAACACCCTGGAGGTCACCGACATCCTCCAGCTGCTGTCCCTGACCGTCGCCCGTGACGTGCTGCGCGACGCCGGGACGGACAGCGCCGACTGGTACGACCCCTCCCGCACCGGCGTCGTCCTCGGCGTCACCGGCGCCAACTCCCTCACCCAGCCGCTGTCCGCCCGGCTGCAGACACCCGTGCTCAAGGAGGTCGTGCGCAGCGTCGGCCTGAGCGAGGCCGACGCCGAGGAGATCGCCCGGCGGTTCAAGAAGGCGTACATCCCTTGGGAGGAGAACTCCTTCCCCGGCATGCTCGGCAACGTCGTCGCCGGCCGGATCGCCAACCGCTTCGACCTCGGCGGCACCAACTGCACCGTGGACGCCGCCTGCGCCAGCTCCCTGGCCGCCGTCAAGCTCGCGGTCAGCGAGCTCATCGAGGGCCGCGCCGACCTGATGCTCACCGGCGGCTGCGACGCCGAGAACACCATCCTGATGTACCTGTGCTTCAGCAAGACCCCCGCGTTCTCCAAGTCCCAGGTGATCCGCCCCTTCGACGAGTCCGCCGACGGCACCCTCATCGGCGAGGGCATCGGCATGCTCGCCCTCAAACGGCTCGCCGACGCCGAACGCGACGGCGACCGGATCTACGCCGTGCTGCGCGGCATCGGCACCTCCAGCGACGGCCGGTTCAAGAGCATCTACGCCCCGCGCGCCGAGGGCCAGCAGCTCGCCCTGCGCCGCGCCTACGAGGACGCCGACGTGCCCGTCGGCTCCGTCGAGCTGTTCGAGGCGCACGGCACCGGCACCGCCGTGGGCGACCACACCGAACTGTCCGCGCTGTCCACCGTCGTCGCCGCCGGCACCGACGAACGCGGCTACGCGGCGATCGGCAGCGTCAAGTCGCAGATCGGGCACACCAAGGCGGCCGCCGGCGCCGCCGGACTGATCAAACTCGCGCTCGCCCTGCACCAGAAGGTGCTGCCGCCCACCATCAACGTCGAGACGCCCAGCACCGCCGTCGACCCCGCCGCCACGCCGTTCTACGTCACCACCGAGGCCCGGCCCTGGGTCCTCGACCCCAGCCGCGGCCGCCGCCGGGCCGCCGTGTCCTCCTTCGGCTTCGGCGGCACCAACTTCCACATGGTCCTGGAGGAGCACACCGGCCAGGACAGCCCCGGCGTGCTCGGCCCGGTCGCCCACTGGGGCCTGTGGCACGCCGCGAGCCCCGAAGCGCTCGCCTCCCGCATCGAGAACGGCGCCGCCTCCGACACGCCCGGCGCCGTCCCCGAGGGCGACGCCCGGCTCGGCATCACCGCCCGCACCGAGGAGGAGTTCGCCGAGCTGCGCCGCACCGCCGCCGAACTGCTGCGCTCCCGCCCCGACGCCGCCGCCTGGCAGCACCCCAAGGGCATCACCTACCGCCGCACCGCGCTGCCCCGCACCGCCCGCACGGCCGCCGTCTTCGCCGGCCAGGGCAGCCAGTACGTCGGCATGGGCCGCGCCGCCGCCCTCGCGCTGCCGCCCGTGCGCGCCGCCTTCGACCGCGCCAACACGATCAGCGACGGCCCCGGCACCCTGGCCCGCACCGTCTTCCCGCCGCCCGTCTTCAGCGCCGACGCCCGCCGCGAGCAGGAAGCCGCCCTGCGCCGCACCGACATCGCCCAGCCCGCCATCGGCGCGCTCTCCTCCGGCCAGTACGCCTGGCTGCGCGGCCTCGGCTTCGCCCCCGACGGCGTCATCGGCCACAGCTTCGGCGAGCTGACCGCGCTGTGGGCGGCCGGCGCCCTCGACGACGACGCCTTCGCCGAACTCGCCCGCGCCCGCGGCCGCGCCATGGCACCGCCCGCGCACGCCGACGCCGGCTTCGACCCGGGCGCCATGGCCGCGATCCGGGCGACCCTCGCCGAGGTCCAGGGCCTTGTCGCCACCTACCGCAACGTCGCCATCTGCAACATCAACGCGCCCGGGCAGATCGTGGTCGGCGGCCCCACCGACGAGATCGACCGGCTCGTCGCCGACGCCTCAGCCCGGCGCGTCTCCGCCACCCGGCTGCCGGTCTCCGCCGCCTTCCACACCCGGTTCGTCGCCCACGCCGCCGACGCCTTCCGCGAGGCCGTCGACCGCACCGGACTCGGCGTGCCGTCGATCCCGGTGTACGCCAACACGCCCGGCGCCGCCTACGCCGAGGACGCCGCCGCCAACCGGCGCACCCTCGTCGACCAGCTGCTGCAGCCCGTCGACTTCGTCGCCGGCATCGAGCAGATGTACGCCGACGGCTTCCGCGTCTTCGTCGAGTTCGGGCCCAAGAGGGTGCTGACCGACCTCGTCGACCGCATCCTCGAAGGCCGCGCCGACGTGGTGACCCTCGCCGTGGACGGCGGCCCCACCCAGGACGGCGAGCTCACCCTGATGCGCGCCGCCCTCGAACTCGCGGTCCTCGGCCTGCCCGTCACCGGCCTCGACGCCCATGTCGCGCCCCGCCCCGAGCAGCCCGCCCGCAAGGGCCTCACCATCCCGCTGCGCGGCATCAACTACGTGACCGAGGACCGCCGTTCGGCTTACCGGCAGGCCCTGGCCGAGCCGGTCGAACTCACCGGCGTGACCCCGCGGCCCGCCGCCGCGGAGCCCGCCCCGGCCGGGGACGCCGGTTCGGCCGGGGACGCCGGTTCGGCCGGCACGGCGAGCCCGGGCGGCGGCGACACGCTGGAGGACGTCGTCCGCGAGGGCCTGGTGCTCCAGGCGGAGATCCTCACCCGCCACGCCGACACCGTGCACGCCTCGGTCCGCTCCCTGGAGGAGACCGTACGCGCGGGCGGCCGGCCCGACACCGAGGCCGCCCTGCGCCTCATCCGCGAACAGGGCGCGGCGATCGGCGCGGCCCACGAACGCTCCACCCGCCTGCTGCTGCGCGCCCTGCGGGACGACACGGCGGAGACGGCGACGCACGAGGAACCCGCGCCGGAGCCGGAGCCACAGCCGGAGCCCGTACGCGAGCCCGAGCCTGCGCCTGCTCCGGTGGCCTCCACCGACGCCGCTGTGCCCTCCGGGGTGATGGAGGCGCTGCTCGGGGCGGTGGCGGAGAAGACGGGTTACCCGGTGGAGATGCTGGAGCCGGGGATGGACGTGGAGGCGGATCTGGGGATCGACTCGATCAAGCGGGTGCAGATTCTGGGGGCGTTGCAGGAGACGTATCCGGTGTCGGAGGACGTGGACCCGGAGGTGCTCGCGGAGCTGCGGACGCTCGACGACATCGCCGGTTTCCTCGCTTCGACCGTCACGTCCGGGCCCGTACAGGCTCCCGCACCGGTGGCCTCCGCCGACGCGGCGGTGCCCTCCGGGGTGATGGAGGCGCTGCTCGGGGCGGTGGCGGAGAAGACGGGTTACCCGGTGGAGATGCTGGAGCCGGGAATGGACGTGGAGGCTGATCTCGGGATCGACTCGATCAAGCGGGTGCAGATTCTGGGGGCGTTGCAGGAGACGTATCCGGTGTCGGAGGACGTCGATCCGGAGGTGCTGGCCGAGCTGCGGACGCTCGACGACATCGCCGGTTTCCTGGCCTCGACCGTCTCCTCCGGTCCCGTACAGGCTCCCGCACCTGAGCCCGCGCCTGTCGCTTCTGCCCCGGAGCCCGAGCCCACACCTGCCCCTGCGCCCGTCGCCTCTGCCGTGATGCAGGCCCTCCTCGGCGCGGTGGCCGAGAAGACGGGTTATCCGGTGGAGATGCTGGAGCCGGGAATGGATGTCGAGGCCGACCTCGGGATCGACTCGATCAAGCGGGTGCAGATCCTGGGGGCGTTGCAGGAGACGTATCCGGTGTCGGAGGACGTCGACCCCGAGGTGCTGGCCGAGCTGCGCACGCTCGACGACATCGCCGGGTTCCTGGCCTCGACCGTCTCATCCGAGCCCATCCAGGTTCCCGCCCCCGTTGCTGTCGCTGCCCCCGAGCCCGAGCCCGAGCCGGCGCCCGCTCCGGTCGCCTCCGCCGACGCGGCGGTGCCCTCCGGCGTGATGGAGGCGCTGCTCGGCGCGGTGGCCGAGAAGACGGGTTATCCGGTGGAGATGCTGGAGCCGGGAATGGATGTCGAGGCCGACCTCGGGATCGACTCGATCAAGCGGGTGCAGATTCTCGGTGCGTTGCAGGAGACGTATCCGGTGTCGGAGGACGTCGATCCCGAGGTGCTGGCCGAGCTCCGCACGCTCGACGACATCGCCGGCTTCCTCGCCTCGACCGTCTCCTCCGCTCCGGCGGCCGCCGCTCCCGCCCCGGCGCCGTCCACCCCCGCCCCGCTCACCGTGACCTACCCGTCCGCCCCCGGCATCGGCCGTACCCATGCCGCGGTGACCTCGATCGCGCCGCCGCACACCCTCGTCGGGGCGTACGCAGAGGAGCGGACCGCCGTGCTCGTGGACGACGGGTCGGCGCTGACCCGGTCGCTCGCGGGAGCGCTGCGCGGGGACGGCTGGCGGGTGGAGGTCGTGGCGCTGCCCGGCAGCGACGCGGCCGTGCCCGAGGCGGACGCGGTGCGCCGGCTCGCCGGCTGGGACGAGTCCGAGCTCGCCGGCGCGCTGACGTCCGGCCGGGTCGACCTGGTCGTGCAGATGGCGGCCGACTCCGGTCAGGAGTGGGACGAGGGGGTGCGGCGCCTGGAGCACGCCCTGCTCGTCGCCAAGCACGCCGTGGCGCCGCTGCGGTCGGTCGCCGCGGCCGGCACCCGGGCCGCGTTCGTGGCCGTCACCCGGCTCGACGGGGCGAGCGGCTACCGCGGCGCCGGCGATGGCTCCCCGCTGCTCGGCGGGGTGAGCGGCCTGGTGAAGACCTTGCACGTGGAGGCGCCCGAACTCTTCGCCCGGACCGTGGACTTCGCGCCCGGCATGCCGCCCGCCACGGTCGGCGCCCGTTTCCTCGCCGAGATCGGCGACCTGTCCGCCGACCCCGCCGACGTGGCCCACGACCCCGCCGGCCGCCGTACGGTCGTCCCGGCCGAAGCACCGCCGGAGGCGCACGCGGCCGCCGTGGCCGAACCGACCGCCGACGACCTGCTGGTGGTCACCGGAGGCGCCCGCGGCATCACCGCCGACTGCCTGCACGCGCTGGTCTCCGCCCGTCCGGCCGGGCTGCTGCTGCTCGGCCGCAGCCGGCCCGCCCCCGAACCGGCCTGGGCCGCCGGCCTGGACGGCGCCGCGCTGAAGGGCGTGATCGCCCGGCGCATCAACGACAGCGGGGTGAAGGCGACCCCGCGCGCCGTGGAGGCCGAGTACCGCGAGATCACCGGGGCCCGCGAGATCGCCGCGAACCTCGCCCGCCTCACCGCTACCGGCGCCCGCGTCGAATACCTCGCCGTGGACGTCACCGACGCCGCCGAGGTGCGCCGCGCGCTGACCCCGTACGCGGGCCGGGTCACCGGTGTCGTGCACGGCGCCGGCGTCCTCGCCGACCACCTCGTCGTGCACAAGACGCCGGAGGAGATCCGCCGGGTGCTGGCCACCAAACTGCTGGGCCTCGGCAACGTCCTGGACGTGCTGCGGGGGATCGCCGAGCTGCGGCACATCGTGTTCTTCTCCTCGGTGGCCGGGTTCTTCGGCAACCGGGGCCAGTCCGACTACGCCATGGCGAACGAGGCGCTGAACCGGATCGCCGTACGCCTGAAGCGGGAGCTGCCCTCCGCGCGGGTCACCTCGATGAACTGGGGTGCCTGGGACGGCGGCATGGTCTCCGACGATCTGCGCGCGATGTTCGCCGAACGCGGTGTGGCGCTGGTGCCGCGGGAGACGGGCGCGGGGCTGTTCGCCGAGCAGTTCACGGCGGCGCGCGGCCACGACACGGTGATCGTCACCGGGCCGCTGACCCCGCTGTCCGCCCCCGCGCCCACGCAGGAGCCGGCGGCCGCCCCGCTGGTCGTCGACCGCACCCTCGGCGACCTGGCCGGCGACCCCCTGCTCGCCGACCACGCCATCGGCGGACGCCGCGTCCTGCCGGCCACCGCGGCGCTCGGCCTGCTGGCCCACGCCGTGGAGACCGCGAGCGGGCGGACGGTGACCGGGGCGAGCGGCTTCCGGGTCTTCAAGGGCGTCGCCTGGGACGAACCCGAGGCGACCTCCCCGCAGCGGCTGCGGATGTCCCTGGAGCCGGCCACGGGCACCGGCGGCCTCACGGCCCCGGCCGGCGCCGTCGACGTACTGGCCTCCTCCGCCGACGCCACCGGCCGCAGCCGGCCCGCCTACGGGGTGCGGCTGACCACCGCCGAGGCCGGGCAGCCGCCCGCCGACCGCGCCGACCTCGCCGCGCTGGCCCGCACGGCCACCCCGCGGGACGCGGCCCGGTTCTACCGCGACGGCACCCTCTTCCACGGCCCGTCACTGCGCGGCCTGCGCTCCGTCCTCGCGGCCGACGACGACCGCCTGCTGGTCCGCGCCCGGCTCGCCGACACCCGGCCCGCGCACGGCGGTTACCACGGCCGGCTGCTCAGCCCCGTCCTCGCCGATCTGCTGCTCCAGGCCGTCCTGGTGTGGGTGCGCGAGCGCCGCGGCCGGGCCTGCCTGCCCATGGAGATCGGGAACGCGGCCCTGTACGCCCCGCTGCCCTCCGACGAGGACTTCCTCGTCGCCGTCGAGGACATACGGCCCGGACGCACCGGCGTCACCTGCACGGTGACCGCCCTCGACCCGCGGGGCCGGGTCCTCGCCGTCCTCCGCGACGTCGTCGCCGTCGAGGACGCGGAACTGGACAGCCGGTTCGGCCGGGCCGACGCGGTCACGGTCTGAGGCCCGGAGGCTGATTCCCATGGGCACCTACGCCATCGTCGGCCTGTCCTGCCTCTTCCCGGGCGCCACCACCCCCGAGGCCTACTGGCGCAACCTGATGGACGGCGTCGACTCCCGCACCGAGGGCGGCGAGCGGGTCTTCGGACACGACCCGACCGCCGAGGAGGCGGGCGCAGGGGAGACCCGCGACCGGCACCGCATCTCCACCACGCGCGGAGGCTTCCCCGACGCCCTCGACGACACCGCGGGGCTGGACGGGTACGACCTGCCCGCCGACTACCTGGCCGGCCTGGACCGCTCGTTCCACTGGGCGCTCCGGACGGCCGGGGGCGCCCTGGCCGACGCGGGGGTTTCCCCCGCTTCCGCGGCCGGCCGGGCGCGCGGGCGGAGGACCGGGGTGGTGTTCGGGAACTACCCGTTCCCCACCCCGGCCTCCGGCCGCATCACGGGGCGGCTGTGGGACACCGCGGTCACCGAGGGCCTCGCGGCGGCCGGCCTGCCCCTGGCCGGGGCGGCCTCCCAGGCGGGGGAGGCCGGCCCGGCCGCGGCCCACAACCTGTGGCCCGGCGGCCTGCCCGCCCACGTGGTGGCCGCCGCCCTCGGCCTCGGCGGCCCCCGCCACACCCTCGACGCCGCCTGCTCCTCCGCGCTGTACGCGCTGCGCCTGGCCTGCGCCCACCTGGAGACGGGCCGCGCCGACCTGATGCTCGCGGGCGGCGTGTGCGCACCCGACCCGACCCTCATCCACCTGTCCTTCTCCGACCTGCGGGCCTACCCGCCCGACGGCTTCAGCAGCCCCTTCGACGCCCGCTCCAAGGGCATCCTCACCGGACAGGGCGCCGCGATGGTCGCCGTACGCCGGCTGGCGGACGCCGTCGCCGACGGCGACCGGATCCACGCCGTGATCGACACCGTCGCGCTCGGCAACGACGGCTCCGGCCGGCACCTGCTCGCCCCGAACGTCGACGGGCAGCTCGCGGTGTACGAGCACGCCTACCGCACGGCCGGCCTGACCCCGGCGGACGTGCAGTACCTGGAGTGCCACGCCACCGGCACACCGCTCGGCGACCGGACCGAACTGGAGGGCGTGGCACGCTACTTCGGGCGCGGGCCGCTGCTCGGCTCGGTCAAGGGCAACATCGGGCACCTGCTCACCGCCGCCGGCATGAGCAGCCTGATCAAGGTCGTCCTCGCCCTCGGTCACGGCACCCTCCCGCCCACCCCGGGCGTCGCGGAGCCGCTGCCGGGCACGGTCGCCGACCGCGTGGTGCGCGAGGCCACCCCCTGGCCGCACACGGACGGCGTACGGCGGGCCGCGGTCTCGGCGTTCGGCTTCGGCGGCACCAACGCGCACGTCGTGCTCTCCGCGCCGCGGGAGGACACCGCCGAGGAACCGGCACCGGCCGTGCGGCCGCCCGTCCTCGCCGTCGTCGGCATGGGCGCCCACTTCGGCGCGTTCACCACCCTCGACGCCTTCGAACGCGCCGGACACGACGGGCTCGACGCCCTGCGGGAGCTGCCGCCGCACCGCTGGCGGGGCTTCGAGTCGGTCACCGGCGGACCGCTGGAGGAGGCCGGACTCGCCCACGACGGCGTGCCGCGCGCGGCCTACGTCGAGGAGTTCGAGGCCGACGCCACCGCCTACCGCATCCCGCCGAACGACCTGGAACACTTCAACCAGCAGCACCTGCTGATGATGCGGGTCGCCGAAGAGGCGCTGCGCGACGCCGGATACGAGCGCGGCGGCACCGGCCGCCGGGTCGGCGTCGTCCTCGGCATGGAGACCGAACCCAGCGCCCACGGCCACGGCGCCCGCTACGCCCTCGGCCGCAAACTCGCCGCCTGGTGCGCGCAGGCGGGCCTCGACCCCACGCCCGAACAGCTCGCCGCGCTCACCCGCGCCGCCCGCGACGGCATCCACGACACCATCGAGGCCAACGAGGTCCTCAGCTACATCGGCAGCGTCATGGCCGCCCGGATCTCCTCCCTGTGGAACCTCACCGGGCCCTCCTTCACCGTCTCCTCCGACAGCGCCGCCGGCGTCGACGCCCTCGACGCCGCCCGGCTGCTGCTGCTCGACCCGACCGTCGAGGCGGTGCTCGTCGGCGCGGTCGACCTGGCCGCGGGCCCCGAGGCGACGCTCGCCCGGGAACTCCTCGAACCCGGCGCCGTACGCGACGGACTGCGCCTCCTCGGCGACGGGGCCGGCGCCCTCGTCGTCACCCGGCCCGGCTGCGTCCAGCCCGGCCGCACCGTCTACGCCACCGTCGAGGCCCTCGCGGTCCGCCACGCCGCCACGCTCACCCCGCGGCCCGAGCCCGCGCTCGTCGCCGAGGCCGCCGAAGAGGCCCTCGCCGCCGCCGGGCTCACCCCGGCCGACGTCGAACTCGTCGAGGCCGGCGACGCCGGCACCGGCGTGCTCGACGGACTCGCCCGCGTCTGGTCGGCCGAGCGGGCCGGGGGAGCGCTGCGCACCGCGCTGTCCGGGGCCCACTCCGGCGTCGGCGACACCGGGTGCGCCTCCGCGCTCGCCTCGGTCATCCGCGCCGCGCTGTGCCTGCACCACGGCTACCACCCGGTCGCACCCGACGGCGTGGACGGCACCCGGCTCACCGGCTCCGCCTTCTTCCTCGCCGGCACCGCGCGGCCCTGGCTGCGCGCCCACCGCGACGGCCGCCGCGTCGCGAGCGTCAGCGTCACCGGCACCGCCGGCAGCCACGCCCACGTCGTGCTCGGCGGGGCGCAGAGCCGCGGCGAGGTCGTCGCCACCGACTGGGCGCGGTCCGGCGGCAGTCTCGTCGTCCCCGTCGGCGCCGACGACCTGGACACGCTGCTGCGCCGCATCGGCGACCTGCGGGACGCCGTCGCGGACGGCGGCGACTGGGCCGCGGGACTGGCCGAGGACCGGCCGGCCGCCCTCAAGGCCGTACTCGTCGCCGGCGACCCGGCCGGGCTGGTCCGCCAGGCCGAGCAGGCACTGAAGGACCTGCCGGACGTGTACCGGTCGGGCGGCGAGTGGGTCTCGCCGTCCGGCAGCTGCTTCGCCGCCCGCCCGGTCGCCGGGCCGGGCACCCGGACGGCGCTGGTCTACCCGGGCGCGTTCAACTCCTACCTCGGCCTGGGCGGGGCGCTGTTCCGTGCCTTCCCCGGCCTGCTGCCCCGCTACGAGGCCCAGGCCTCGCGCCCCGCCGACATGCTGCGCGCCGACCGCCTTCACCCGCGCTCCCTCACCCCGCTCGACCGGCGGGAACTGATGCGGCGCGAGACGGAGCTGATCGAGGACATCCCGCTGATGCTGGCCGTCGGCACCAGTTACGCGCTGCTGGCCACCGATCTGGTGCGCGAGGTGCTGGGCGTGCCGGTGCACGGGGCGTTCGGCTACAGCCTCGGCGAGTCCAGCATGCTCTTCGCCACCGGCGGCTGGGTGAAGGGCGCCCGCGCCACCACGAAGATCGACACCTCGCCGCTCTTCGTCGACCGGCTGTGCGGCCCCAAGCGGGTCGTACGCGAGCTGTGGGGGATCGGCGACGACGTGCCCGACCGGGAGGTGTGGGCCACCCATGTGCTGCTCGCCCCCGCGGACGAGGTGCGGGCCGCCGTCGCGGGGTACGACCGGGTGTTCGTCACCCACGTCAACACCCCGCACGAGGTGGTCGTGGCCGGCGACCCGGCCCAGTGCCGCGACCTGATCGACGCCCTCGGCTGCCGCAGCGCCCGCTCGCCCGCCAACCACGTCATGCACGTGCCCGTCGTGGACGGCGTGCTGCCCGAACTGGCCGAACTGAACCGCTACCCCACGGGTGACGTCGGCGACCTGGTGCTCTACAGCAGCCGGCACTACGCGCCCGTCGGGGACCTCGAACAGGACGCGGTCGCCGACGACATCGCCGTCACCCTGCGGGAGACCATCGACTTCCCGCGGCTGGTGGAGCGGGCGTACGCGGACGGCTTCCGCTGCTTCGTCGAGGTCGGGCCGTCCAGCACCTGCGCCCGCTGGATCCAGGAGACCCTCGGCGACCGGCCCCATCTGTCCGTCCCGGTCGACCGGCGCGGGGCACGCGGCGCGTCCGACATCGCCCGGCTGGTCGCCCGCCTCGCCGCGCACGGCGTCCCGGTCGACCTGACCCCGTTCCGCCCACCCGTCCGGCCCGCCCGCCCCCGGGGCGTGCGCACCTTCACGGTGGGCGGCGAACCGGTGGCCCCGCTGGTGACCCGCGCGGCAACACCGGTTGCTCCGCAGGTGAGGCGGTTGACCACGTCGGCGCCCACGCCTACGGCACCGGCGGCGACACCGGTTGCTCCGCAGGTGACACGGCTGACCGTATCGGCGCCCGCGCCGACGGCAGAGGCGGCGACACCGGTCGCGGCGACAGTCCCGCCGCCCACGCGGGGTGCGACACGGCCCACGCCGACCGAACCCGCGGCGGCGTCTGCGGCGCCCGCGCCTGCGGCTTCGCCGGTCGGGCCCGCGTCCGCGACGGCCGGGGCGACGTCCGCGCCGGCCGTGCCCGCGGCGGCGTCTGCGGTGCCCGCGCCTGAGCCCCCGGCGTCCGCGCCCCCGCGCGCCTTGCCGGCGGGAGCCTCTGCCGCCCCGGCGTCGGCCCACCCGACGCCCTCGCCTGCGACCCCGGCGTCCGCGCCGTCGCCTGACGGGCCCGCGCCCGCACCCCCCGCGCCCGCGTCCACACCCCCCGTCCCGGTGCGTGCCGCGGACGTCGAGCACGTCACGGAAGTCAACGCCACGGAATGGGACAACGCGATGCCGAACCGCCCCTCCGGCCCGCCCGTACCCGCGCTCACGCTGGAGCGGGAGCCGATCACCCTGCTGCCCGCGGACGGCCTCGTCCTGCCGGGCGGGCCCGACGCGGACGGCCGCGTCACCGCCGTACCGGCCGACCGGGACGCGCTCGCCGGCGGGACCGCCCCGCCTTCCGCCGCTGGCACCGGCGCCCCGGCCGACGCCGCGGACCCGGGTGCCCTGGACGCCTTTCCCGCGCAGCGGTCCGCCCCGCCCCGGGACGTGCCGCCGCGTCCGGCGGTGTTCGGCGCCCCGCTGCCCGTACCGCCGAAGCCGAAGCCCAAGCCGGAGCCCCAGGCGAAGCCCGAGCCGGCCAAGGCCTCCGGCGCGGGGCCGGAGCAGGCGTCCACGCTCGCGCTCGTCCGCAGCCTGCGCTCCGAGATCCTGGAAGCCCACCGCGAGGTCCTGGACGCCCAACGGGCCCTGCACGAGGAGCTGATGGCGGTCCTGTCACCGCCCGCGACCGAAACCGAACCGGCGGCCCCCGCCACGGCGGCCTCGGCCACAGCAGTTCCGCCTGCGCCCGCATCGGCCACCCCACCGGCACCCGTCTCCGGCTCGGTCCCCGTGAGGCCCGCCTCCGGCTCCGTCTCCGCCACGCCCGCGTCCACCCAGATCGCTCCCGCGCCCCCGGAGACCCCCCGGCCCCCCAAGCCCGAAGGTGTCGTCTGGGACGAGCAGGACCTGCTGGAGTTCGCCGTCGGCAAGGTGGGGAACGTCTTCGGGCCCCGGTTCGCCCGGATCGACGGCTACCCGCGGCGCGTCCGGCTGCCCGCACCGCCGTACCTCTTCGCCACCCGCGTCACCGAACTGCGCGCGGAACCCGGCGAGTTCAAGCCGTCGTTCATCCGCACCGAGTACGACGTGCCGGAGGACGCCTGGTACGCAGTGGACGGCCAGGTGCCGCCGGCCGTCACCATCGAGGCCGGCCAGTGCGACCTGCTGCTGATCAGCTACCTCGGCGCCGACTTCACCAACCGGGGCCGGCGCGTGTACCGGCTGCTCGACAGCAGCCTCAGCTTCCTCGGCGACCTGCCGCGCACCGGGCAGACGCTGCGCTACGACATCTGGATCGACCAGTTCGTGCGCCAGGGCGACACCCTGCTGTTCTTCTTCCACTACGACTGCTACGCCGACGGCGAGCTGATCCTGAAGCTCACCGACGCCTGCGCCGGCTTCTTCACCGACGAGGAACTGGAGAGCTCGCCGGGCCTCGTCCAGGGCAGGAGCAAGCCCCAGGGCCCCGCGGAGCGCTCCGCGTTCAAGCCGCTCGCCCGCACCGACCGCACCGCCCTGACCTCCGCCGACCTCGACGCCCTCGCGGAGGGCCGGATCGCGGACGTGTTCGGGCCGGGCCACCGCCAGCCCCCCGGCTGCAACACCGCGCTGCGACTGCCCACCCGGCCCCTGCTGATGGCCGACGAGGTCACCGCCCTGGACCGCACCGGCGGCAGCCACGGCCTCGGCCGGATCGAGGCCGTCAAGCGACTGGAACCGGACGCCTGGTACTTCACCAGCCACTTCCCGGACGATCCGGTGCTCGCCGGCTCCCTCGTCGCGGAGGGCGCGGTGCAGCTGCTGGAGACGTACGCGCTCTCCCTCGGCCTGCACCTCACCCTGCCCGACGCCCGCTTCCAGCCGGTGCCCGGACTGAAGACCGAGGTGAAGGTGCGCGGGCAGATCACCCCGCGCAACAGCCGCATCGAGTACCGCGTCGACATCACGGACGTGACCCTGCTGCCGCGGCCCGCGCTCGTCGCCGACGTGGTCGTGCTGCGCGACGGCACTCCGTCGATCAGCATCACCGGCCTCGGCATCCGGCTGCGGGAGAAGCCCGGCACGCCCTACCGCCCCGAGGCCGGCGGGCGCGTGCCGCACTTCCTCGGCCGGCTCTCCCCGGCCACCGGCGAACCCGCGCTGCTCAACGAGTTCCACATGGCGCACGCCGCCAAGGGCGACCTGGCGATCGCGATGGGCCCCGAGTTCGAGATCTACGCCGACAGCCGGGCACCGTACATCCCCAACGGCGACTTCCTGTTCGTGGACCGGGTGATGAAACTCGAAGGCACCCGCGGCACCCTCAAGAGGGGCGCGGTGATGGTCACCGAGTACGACTCGCCCGAGGACGCCTGGTACTACGCCGACAACGGCGGCCCGGTCATGCCGAACTGCGTGTACATGGAGTCCAGCCTGCAGGCGGCGATCCTCCTCGGCTACTACCTGGGCGCCACGCTGCCCTACCCGCAGGAGCAGTTCAGCATCCGCAACCTCGACGGCCGCGCCACCCTGCTGAAAGACGTCGACCTGCGCGGAAAGACCATCCAGCACCGCTCCACGCTGCTGTCCAGCGACCGCATGCCCGGCTCGATCCTGCAGAACTTCTCCTACGAACTCTCCGCCGACGGCGAGGTCTTCTACACCGGCGAGTCCCTCTTCGGCTACTTCAACGACAAGGCGCTCGCCCGCCAGGTCGGCCTGGACAAGGGCGAGGAGGTGCTGCCCTGGCTGGACCGGCAGCCGTCCCGGCCCGCCGGCACCCGCCGGATCGACCTGGCCGCCCACCGCGCGGCCGGCCGCGGACCCCGCATCGCCGGCGGCAAACTCGACCTCGTCGAGTGGCTCGACGTCCTGCCCGGCGGGGGCGAGCACGGCGGCGGCTATCTGCGCGGCCACCGCTCCGTCCGCCCCGACGAGTGGTACTTCTCCTGCCACTTCCACCGCGACCCCGTCATGCCCGGCTCCCTCGGCGTCGAGGCGCTGCTGCAGGCGATGCAGGTGTACGCCGTGGAGGGCGGACTCACCGACGGGCTGCGCAACCCGCGCTTCGCCCTGCTGCGGGGCACCCCGACGACCTGGAGCTACCGCGGGCAGATCCTGCGCACCGACCCCGACCTGGAGTTCGACGTCCACCTCAAGGACGTCCGCCGCGAGAGCGGGCGCATCGTCCTCACCGGTGACGCGAACGTGTGGAAGTCGGCCTTGCGCATCTACCACGTCGGCGACATCGGCGTCGAGATCCACCACGACTGATCCCCACGACCGATTCCCACGACGGATTCCCCACGACTGATCCACCACGAACAGCGGCCCCCACCAGCCCACGAGGGAGACAGCAGATGACCACCGAGCAGCCGCGGCCGCGGTGGAGCGGACCCGTGGCACCCGCGGTCGGCGACAGCGCGATCCAGGACGTCCTCACCCGCCTCGACGAACCCGTGTACGTCCTGCGCGGCCCCCACGGCCTCGGTGCCGCCGCCGGTGGCACGGCGGGCCCCGGCGGGGAGCACGAGATCGTCGCCGCCGCGCCCGCGCTCGGCCCCGAACGCCTGGGCAGCGCCGCGTTCCTGCGCGCCCACGGGGTGCGGCAGGCCTACATGAGCGGGGCCATGGCCGGCGGCATCGCCTCCGCCGACCTGGTGATCGCCATGGCCCGCGCCGGCTACCTCGCCTCCTACGGCGCGGCCGGGCTGCTGCCGGAGACGGTGGAGCGGGCGCTTCAGCGGTTCGCCGCCGAGATCCCCGGGCTGCCGTACGCCTGCAACCTGATCCACAGCCCGAGCGAGGAGCGGCTGGAGCGCACCGCGGTCGAGCTGTACCTCAAGCACCGGGTGCCGTGCGTGGAGGCGTCGGCCTTCCTCGGGCTCACCCCGCACCTGGTGCGCTACCGGCTCGCCGGACTGCGCGCGGGCGGGCCGCACGGCGTCGTCGCCGAGAACAAGGTGATCGCCAAGATCTCCCGTACGGAGATCGCGGAACTGTTCATGCGGCCCGCGCCCGAGGCGATGGTCAGCGCCCTGCTCGCGGACGGCGCGATCACGGCGGAGCAGGCGCGGCTGGCCGCCCGGGTGCCGCTCGCCGACGACATCACCGTCGAGGCCGACTCCGGCGGGCACACCGACCGGCGTTCGCTGCCCGCGCAGCTGCCGGTGATCCTGCGGCAGCGGGACGCGCTGATGAAGGAGCTCGGCCACCCGGTGCGGATCCGGGTCGGCGCGGCCGGCGGCATCGGCACGCCGGACGCGGCCTGGGCGGCGTTCGCGATGGGCGCCGACTACGTGGTGACCGGTTCCGTCAACCAGTCCTGTGTGGAGGCGGGGACCTCCGACCGGGTCAAGGAGATGCTGGCCCGCGCCGAGCTCGCGGACTGCGAGATGGCGCCGGCCGCGGACATGTTCGAGATGGGGGTCGAGCTGCAGGTCCTCAAGCGCGGCACGCTCTTCCCGATGCGGGCCAAGCTGCTGTACGAGCTGTACCGCGACCACGACGGCCTCGACGCGATCCCCGCGCCGGTGCGCGCGCGGATCGAGCAGCAGATCTTCCGGCGGCCGCTGGCCGACGTCTGGGCGGACACCGCGGCGTACTTCGAGCGCCGCGACCCCGCCCAGCTGGCCCGCGCCGCCGAGAACCCCAAGCGGCGGGCCGCGCTCGTCTTCCGCTGGTACCTCGGCATGGCCTCCCGCTGGGCGACCACCGGCGACGAGGACCGCGCCGTCGACTACCAGATCTGGTGCGGCCCGGCCATGGGCGCCTTCAACGACTGGGTGCGCGGCACGTATCTGGCCGCCCCGCGCAACCGGCGCGTCGCCGACGTGGCCCACCACCTGATGACCGGCGCCGCCTTCCACCAACGCCTGTCACTGCTCCGCGCGGCGGGTCTCGCCCTGTCCCCGGCGATCGCCGCCTACCCGGTCCCGCACCCCGACGCAGCCGAGCAGGTGCTGTCATGACCACCCCGCCCACCGCCGCGGAGCGGCCCGACGACAAGTCCGGCCAGGCGACCGCGCACCCCGTCGGCCTCACCCCGCCGGCAGCCGCAGAGCGACCTGACGCCACGCCGGCTGCCGCCGCCGAGCATCCCGGCGGGGCATCCGCCATTGCCGAACGTCGAGCCGGCTTGCCCGCAGCCGAGGGGCCGGACGGCGCTTCCGTGGCCGTGGAGCGACTCGACGCCGTGCCGACGGCCGCCGAGCGCTCTCATGGTGCCTCCGCCACCGCGGAGCGGCCTGCCGGCCCGTCCGCGGCCCTGCGACCCGGCGGTTGGTCGGTCGCAGGCGAGTGGCGCGACGCCTCACCGGCTCCCGCCGAGCAGGCCCAAAGCACCTCCGGCGCCGGCGAGCCGGCCGCCGGCCCGTCCGGCGGCGAGGGGCCGGACGGTGCCTCCGCCTTCGGCGAGCGGCCCGGTGGCCCGGCTGTCGCTGCCGAGGGGACCGGGGCCGTGTTTCCCGGGGCCGAGTCGCTTGATGCGTTGCTCGGGGATCCGTGGCGGGGCGGGAATCCGTACGGGTTCGCCGCCGCCGTGGCCCGGGACGGGCGGGCCGAGTTCCCGCATGCCTTCGCCGAGCGGCTGGAGTCGGCCGATCTGCCGCTCGCGCATGTTCCGGCCGGGCTGGGCGGCACGCTGACGGGGCTGGACGACACGCTGCAGCGGGTGCGGGTCGCGGCCCGCCGGGACGCGGCGGTGATGCCGGCGACGCTGCTGTCCTGCGCGGCCGTGGCCACGGTCCTCGCGGCCGGCACGCCCGGGCAGGCCAGGGCCGTCGCCGACTGGGTGCACGCGGGCCGTACCGTCGCCTTCGCGCTCTCCGAGGAGCACGCGGGCAGCGACGTCCTGGCCAACACCTGCCGGCTGGAGGAGGCGCCCGGCGGCGGGTTCACCCTCACCGGGAGCAAGTGGCTGGTCGGCCGGGGCGCCACCGCGCACGCCGCGCTGGTCGTGGCGCGCACCGCGCCCCGCGGCCCCGCCGCGTTCACGGCGGTGCTGCTCGGCCCGCGGGAACTGGCCCGCGTCCGCCGGGCGGCCGCCCACCCGGTGACCGGCATGCGCGGCATCGACTTCGCCGACCTCGTCTTCGACGGGACGCCCGTTCCCGCGGACGCGGTGGTCGGCGCCGTCGGCGGCGGGCTGGCCGCGGCGATGCGCGCCCAGCAGCTGGTGCGGCTGCTGAGCACCGCGGCCTGCCTCGCCACCGCCGACACCGCCCTGCGTACGGCGCTGCGCTTCACCCGCTCCCGCAAGGCCGCCGGCGCGGCCGTCGCCGGCACCGCCCACACGGAGCGCGACATCGCCCTTGCCGGCGCCGAGTTGATGGCGGCCGACGTGCTGTCGCTGACGGCGGCCCGCTACGCCCAGCTGTCGCCCGGCACGTTCGGCCTGTGCTCGCACGTCGTCAAACGGGTCGCCACCCGGCTGACCGCCTCCTCCATCGTCCGCTCGCGCGGCCTGCTGGGCGCCCGCGGGTTCCTCGCCGACGGTCCCGGCTCGGTCGTCGACAAGGCCCAGCGCGACAACGCCGTCGTCGAGTCCATCGACACCAGCCCGCTCGGGGTGCTGCGGGCCGTGGCCGCCCAGCTCCCCGCCTACGCCGAACCGCCCCAGGACGCGCGGACGGCACCGCGGGACGTGCGGGCGCTGTGCGCGTACGGCGAGCCGCTGCCCGCCCTCGACCACACCGCCCTCGACCTGGCCGCCCGCCCCCGGGACCGCGTGCTGCTCGGGTTCGCCGAGCACGCCGCGACGGTGGCCGCGCGGCTGGAGGAGTGCGGGGCGCCGCGCGCCGCCGAGCTGGTGCGCGAGGTGCGCGCGGCGCTCGCCGCCACCGTCGCCGCGGCCGCCGACGCCCGCCGCGACCGCGCCCGCGCGGCCGGCCCCGAACCGCTCGACCTCGCCGACAGCGGCTGCCTGCTGTACGCGGCCGCCGCCGCGGCCCTCGCCTGGTGGGCGCACTCCGGCCGGGGCCTGTACGGCGAACGCGCCGACGGCGCCGGCTGGCTGACCGCCGTCCTCGCCGTGCTGCTGGCCCACGCCGACGGCCGCGACCCGCGCCGGGTGCCGGCCGGAGACCTCGCGCCCGCCGCCGAGGCCGTCACCCGGCTGGACGCCGACCCCCAGCTGTTCACCGCACTCCCGGTGCGGCTGTCCGACGCCCCGGGCCCCGCGTGAGCCCCCGACCGACCGAGGAGGAGCGGACATGACCGACCTCGCCGCGCTCATGGCCGACCTGGAGAACCACCTGGGCGACCCGTGGGACCCCGCCGGACCCATGCCCTACCCGCGCGTCCTCGCCCTGGACGAGGAACAGCGCTACCCGCACGTGTTCGTCGACCACCTGGCCGCCTGGGGCCTGTACGACTGGATCATCCCCGCCGACCAGGGCGGCCGCGCCGTCGACGTCGAGGACGGCTTCAACCTCTACCGGCTGGTCGGCCGCCGCGACCCCACCGCCGCCACCGCCATGGTGCTCACCAGCCTCAGCTACATGCCGGTGTGGGTCGCGGGCACCGAGGAGCAGCGCCGGCACTTCGCCGACGCCGTCCGCGGCGGCGCCAAGCTGGCCTGGGGCCTGTCCGAGCGCCGGCACGGCAGCGACGTCCTCGCCAACGAGACCACCGCCACCCGCACCGACGGCGGCTGGCTCCTGAACGGCGAGAAGTGGACGATCGGCAACGCCACAGTCGCCGACACCGTCATGGTCTTCGCCCGCACCCGCCCCGAGGGCGGCCCCGGCGGCTACTCCGTCTTCGCCGTGGAGAAGGCGGGCCTGACCGAGGGGCAGCTGCGGCACCTGCCGGACGAGCCCCTGCACGGGCTGCGCGGGCTCGACATGAGCGGGGTGGCGCTGCGCGACTGCCTCGTGCCGGACTCCGCGCTCGTCGGCCGGGCGGGACAGGGCCTCGAAGTGGCGCTCAAGAGCAGCCAGCTGGCCCGGATCGCCATCTCCAGCATCGCCATGAGCTGCGTGGACACCGCGCTGCGCACCACCTGCGACTTCGCCCTCTCCCGCGTCATCTTCGGCGGCACGGTCGCCGAGGTGCCGTACTCCCGGCGGCAGCTGGCGGAGAGCTTCGCCGAACTGCTCGTCGCGGACGCGCTGACCACCGGCGCCGTCCGTTCGCTGCAGCTCGCCCCGGCGCAGGCCAGCGTGTGGTCCTCGGTCGTGAAGTACTTCGTGCCGACGCTGCTGGAGGAGACCCTCTCCCGCCTCGCCACCGTCCTCGGCGCCCGCTACTACCTGCGCGCCCACCCCCGGCACGGCGTCTTCCAGAAGATGCTGCGGGACTTCGCCATCTCCAACTTCGCCGACGGCAACACCGTGGTGAACCTCAAGAACATCGCGCTGCAGCTCAAACGGCTCGCCGCGGACACCGTCGAGCAGGACCCGGCGCGCGTCGAACGGGCCGTGGAGGCCACCGCGCGCCTCTTCGACCCCGCCCACCCCATGCCGCCGTACGACCCCGCCGCGCAACAGCTGTTCAGCCGCGAAGGCGACGACAACGTGCTCGCGCTGCCCGCGGCCGCCGCCGCGCTGCGCCGCGCGGGCGAGACCGCCTCCGGCCGCGACGCCGGCGTGCTCGCCCGGTGCGCCGACACCGCGGACGCGCTCGCGGCGGAGGTGCACCGGATCGCCGCCGAGCACGCCAAGCTGGCCGCCGAACAGGGCCGGCGGGCCGGGCAGTCCGCCGAGCTGTACGACCTCGCCAAGCAGTACGCGGCGGTCTCCGCCGGGGCCGCCTGCGTCCACCTGTACCTGCACGGCCGGGACTCGCTCGCGCCCGCGCTGCGCTCGCCCGCCGTGCTGCTGCTGTGCCTGGAACGGCTGCTGCGCCGCTTCCACCCCCTGCGCCGGGTGACGGGACCCGACGACGTCGACGCGGTGGCCGCCGCGCTGACCGACACCCACAGCGCGGGGCTGCTGTTCGCCTTCCGTCCGTACCCCGTGCGGTGGTGACACTCCCGATGCGCCCCCCGACGCGCGCGATGGCGCAGCCCCCCGGCACGGCGCCGGAACCGGCCGGCGACCCGCTCGCCGGCTCGGCCGACGTGTGGCTGCTCGCCGAGGAGGACGTGGACCGGTTCGCCGCGGCGACCGGCGGCCTCGCCCTGCTCACCGAAGAGGAGCGGGCCCGGCACGACCGGCTGCTGTTCCCCGCCGCCCGCACCCGCTTCCTCGGCGCCCGGCTGCTGTCCCGGCAGGTGCTCTCCCAGTACGCCGACGTCGAGCCGGACGAGTGGCGGTTCGCCAAGGGCCGCTTCGGCCGGCCCACGGTCCAGGGCAGCGACTGGGGACTGGACTTCAACCTCACCCACACCAACGGGCTGATCGCGGCCATCGTGGTGCGCGGCCGCACCGCCGGCGTCGACGCGGAGGCCACCCCGGCCCGCCCCGAGGCGCTGCAGTTCGCGCCGAAGGTGTTCACCCCGCTGGAGCAGGAGATCCTGCGCCGCGACCGGGAGGACCAGCAGGGGCACGCCTTCGCCGACTCCTGGGTGGCCAAGGAGGCGTACACCAAGGCCACCGGCATGGGCATGGCCCGCGGCTTCGACGCGTTCTCCGTGCACCGGCTGCGCGGCGGCGGCCTGGCCGTCGTGGACGACGAGATCCCGGAGGACGAACGGCCCCTGTGGCAGATCCAGGTGATGCAGGTCTGGGACCGCTTCGCCCTCGGCATCGCCATCCGCGCCAGTGAGGACGACACGGGCCCGATCCCGGTCCGCCTCCGCTCGGCGATGGCGGAACTCCTGCCCCGGGGAGCCACCGGATGAGCACCGCCCGGCGTGCCGCCCCACCGGCCGCTCCGCCACCCCGGCCCGCGTGCGTCCTGCCTCGCCCCTGCCCTTCATGCGTTCGGCGCTGCATCCGGCCGCGTACGTCCGGCGTCGCCCCCGCCGGGCGTGCCGGGCGTGCGCCCGGCTGCGGTGTCCACTCCCGGTCTGGCCGCTACCTGCCAGCAGCGGCGGTTTCCGGCCGTCGTCGGGGGTGTGTTGCATGGAAGCCGGGAACCGCCGGACGACGGGGGCGGTGGGACGGAGGGCGAACCATGCCGGCGAAGGGGAACGCGGAACTGCTCGCGGGGTGCGCCCGCGGCGAGGCGGAGGCCTGGGACGAGACCGTCGACCGGTTCGGCCGGCTCGTGTGGTCGGTGGCGCGCAGCCACCGCGTCAGCCGGGTCGACGCCGAGGACGTACGGCAGCTGACCTGGTTCCGGCTGATGCAGAACGCCGACCGCATCCGCGACCCCGACCGGCTCGGCGACTGGCTGGCCACCGTGGCCCGCCGCGAGGCCATCAAGGCGGCCACCCGCGACCGCCGGCTCGTCCACGTCGGCGACCGCGAGGTGCTGGAGTCCCTGCTGGACCGCCACCGCGGCCCGCACGAGAGCCCCGAGCAGATCACCCTGCGCGCCGACCGCGGCCGGGAGGTGCGCCGCGCCCTGGACGGCCTGTCCGAGCAGTGCCGCGAGCTGCTGCTGCGCGCCCTGCAGGACCCGCCGGCGTCGTATCAGGAGATCGCCGCCGCGCTGGCCATGCCGGAGGGCTCCGTCGGCCCGATCCGCACCCGCTGCCTGCGCCGCCTGCGCCGCGCCCTGGACCAGGCCGCCGCCGAGCCCGGCCCGGCGCCGGCCGGCTGCGCCCGCTGCCCGCTGACCACCCCTGACCGAAGCACCGCCGACCGAACCGAGGTAGCCAGGTGAGGACTTCCCCGCACAGCCCCGTCCGGCCGGCCGGTGGGCACGCCCGCACCGGCGCACCGCTGAAGCGGCGGGAGGGGCGCAGGTGACCACGTCCACGCGGAGCGCGACCCGGCTGGTGAGCCGGGAGATCACCACGGGGGAGACGCTCGGCGAGGTGGAGCTGTCCACCCCCGACGCGGTGGCCTCCGCCGCCCGGCGGGCCGCGCACGCGGCGCCCGGCTGGGCGGCCACGCCCGCCGAGGAGCGCGCCGCGGTCGCCGACCGCGCCGCCGGCCTGCTGCTGGAACGCGTCGACGAGGCGCAGGAGCTGCTCGTGCGGGAGGGCGGCGCGATCCCCGGCAAGGCGTTCTTCGAAGTGCACCTGGCCGCGCAGGAGCTGCGGCACGGCGCCCGCCTGGCCCGCGACGGCGGCCCCGCGCACCCGCCCGGCGACGACCCCGGCCGCACCGCCCACGTCACCCGCGTCCCGCTGGGCGTGGTCGGCGTGATCGTGCCGTGGAACTTCCCGCTGCTGCTCGGCATGCGCTCGGTCGGCCCGGCGCTCGCCCTCGGCAACGCCGTCGTGCTCAAACCCGACCCGCACACCCCGCTCAGCGGTGGCCGGCTCTTCGCGGAGGTGTTCGCGCAGGCCGGGCTCCCGGACGGGGTGCTGCAGGTGGTGCACGGCGACGCGGAGACCGGCAGCGCACTGGTGCGGGCCGCGCAGGTCGACATGGTCTCCTTCACCGGGTCCACCGAAGTGGGCCGCGACATCGGCGCCGCCTGCGGCCGGCTGCTGAAGCGGGCCGTGCTCGAACTCGGCGGCCAGAACGCCTATGTCGTCCTCGACGACGCCGACGTGGAACAGGCCGCCGCGGCCGGCGCCTGGGGCTCCTTCCTGCACCAGGGCCAGATCTGCATGTCGGCCCGCCGCCACCTGGTGCACCGCGCGATCGCCGAGGAGTACACGCGGGCCCTCGCCCGGCACGCCGCCGCCCTGCGCGTCGGCGACCCGCACCGCGAGGACGTCCAGATCGGCCCGGTGATCGACCGCGGCCGGCTCACCGCCGTCGCCGCCGCCGTCGAACACGCCGTCGCCCAGGGCGCCCTGCTGGTCACCGGCGGCCGGCCCCGGTCGCCGTACTACCCGCCGACGGTGCTCGCGGGCGTCACCGAGCACATGGACGTCTTCCACACCGAGGTGTTCGGGCCGGTCGCCACCGTCACCCCGTTCACCGACGACGCCGACGCGGTCCGCCTCGCCAACACCTCCGACCACGGCCTGACCGCCGCCGTCTACACCGGCGACACCGCCCGCGGCGAGCGCCTCGCACGGCAACTGCGCTGCGGCGTCACCCACGTCGGCGACCAGACCGTCGTCCAGGACGCCGGCCTGCCCTTCGGCGGCGTCGGCGCCTCCGGCAACGGCTCCGGCTTCGGCGGGCAGGCCGCCCTGGAGGCGTTCACCCGCTGGCGGACGCTGACCACGAGCGCCCCGCCGCGCACCTATCCCTTCTGACCATCCCTCACGAGGAGTTCGCGTGGCCGCAAAGGTCGAGCTCGTGCCCCAGGTGGCGGACCCGCCCGAGGGCACCGTCGTGTTCCTGATCGGCATGCGGATCAACAGCCTCTGGAAGGTGCACCGCTGGCTGCCGTCCTTCCTGGCGATGATCCCGATGCTGGTCGAACTGAACAAGCAGCAGGAGTACGGCTTCCTGGGCGCCCGCACCTGGATCGGCCGCACGGTGGTCGTCGTCCAGTACTGGCGCGGCATGGACGAGCTCATGACGTACGCCCACGACACGAACGCCGCCCACCGCCCCGCCTGGGCCCGGTTCAACCGCGCCGTCGGCGACAACGGCGCGGTCGGCATCTACCACGAGGCGTACGTCGTCGACCCGGCGCGCACGCACACCGTCTACCGCAACATGCCGCCCTTCGGCATCGCCCGGGCCACCGCGAGCGTCCCGCAGCGCTCCGCCCCGGCGCAGCGCGCGAGCGGCTCCCGCGGCGGCAGCTGACACGAGCGGAGAACAACGTGACGACGACCCCGGGCCCGGTACGGGCCGGACAGGACGTCCAGTGGCGCCGGTGCGCGTCCTGCGGCGCCTTCATCTACGGCAAGCGCCTCGACCGCAACCGCAAGGTCTGCCCCGAATGCCAGTTCCACTTCCGCATACCGCCCGACGTGCGGATCGACCAGCTCGCCGACCCCGGCAGCTTCGAGGCGTTCCCCGACCCCGGCCCGCCGCGCGACCTGCTGGGCTTCACCGACAGCAAGCCCTACCCGGAGCGGCTGCGGGACGCGCAGGCCCGCACCGGGCGCGCCGACGCCGTCCTGGCCGGGCGGATGACCGTGCGCGGCCGGCCCGTGATCACCGTCGTCCTCGACTTCAGCTTCATGGGCGGCAGCATGGGCACCGTGGTCGGCGCGGCCGTCGCCGCGGCCGCCCGCACCGCGCTCGCCGAGCGCACCCCGCTGCTGCTGGTGGCCGCCTCCGGCGGCGCGCGGATGCAGGAGGGCGCGCTGTCGCTGATGCAGATGGCCAAGACCGCCCAGGCGATCGCCGCCCTGCGCGAGGCCCGCGTGCCGGTGGTCAACCTCAACACCGACCCCACGTTCGGCGGGGTCAGCGCCTCCTTCGCGATGCTCGGGGACGTCGTCCTCGCCGAGCCGGGCAGCCTCATCGGCTTCGCCGGGCCGCAGGTCATCCGCAACACCATCCGCCAGGAGCTGCCGGCCGGCTTCCAGAGCGCGGAGTTCCTGCTGGAGCACGGGATGATCGACGGGGTCGTCCCGCGCGAGACCCAGCGCGAGACACTGGCACGGCTGCTGACCCTGCTCGGCCCGTCCGTGCCGGAGCTGCCCGAACCCACCGCGCCCGAGGGCGAGTTCCTGCTCACCCGCCCGGTGCCGGCCGTGCGCACCACCCGCGAGACCGTCGCCCTGGCCCGCACCATCGACCGGCCCACCACCGCCGAGTACATCGGGTACGTCTTCGACGACTTCGTCTCCCTGCACGGCGACCGGGCGCACGGCGACGACCAGGCCCTGCTCGGCGGCCTCGCCCGGTTCGGCGGGCAGAGCGTGGTCGTCCTCGGCCACCAGAAGGGCCACGACACGGCCGAACTGGTGCGCTCCAACTTCGGCATGCCGCACCCCGAGGGCTACCGCAAGGCGCTGCGCCTGATGCGGCTCGCCGACCGGTTCGGGCTGCCGCTGATCGCATTCGTCGACACCCCGGGCGCCTTCCCCGGCATCGAGGCCGAGGAGCGCGGGCAGTCCGTCGCCATCGCCGAGTGCATCCTGGAGCTGTCCCGGCTGCGCGTCCCGGTGGTCTCCGTGGTCACCGGCGAGGGCGGCAGCGGCGGCGCCCTCGCCCTCGGCGTCGCCGACCGGGTGCTGATCCTGCAGAACGCCTACTACTCGGTGATCAGCCCCGAGGGCGCCTCCACGATTCTGTACGGCACCGCCGAGCACGCCGGCCGCGCCGCCGACGCGCTCCGCCTGACCGCGTCCGACCTGCTGCGGCTCGGCGTCGTCGACGGCATCGTGCCGGAACCGCCCGACGGCGCCCACACCGCGCCGCACACCACCGCGCTGACCCTGAAGAGCGCCCTGGCGCACACCCTCACCCCGCTGCTCGGCCGCTCCGGCGAGCAGCTCGTCGCCGCGCGACGCGAGCGGTTCGACCGCTTCGGCGACCTGGACCTGCAGCCCGTAGTGGACTGGGAGAACGACGATGAGCACTGAGGCGACCACGACCACCCCGGCCGTCGAGCCGACCGTGGAGGAGCTGCGGGCACAGGCCCGGCTGCTGGCCGGCGAACTCCCCGGCACCCTGCGGCGGATCACGCTGCGGGCCGGCGCGATCAGCGTGGACGTGGAGTGGGAGACCACCCCCGCCCCGGCCCCCGCTCCCGCGGCCCCTGTCCCCGCCGGCGCGGCGGCGGCCCCCGCGGCGGTGTCCGCCGAGACGCCCGCGCAGGGCACGGCGGACGCCGCGCCCGCGGACGTCGTCCGGGTCGGCGCGCCCCTCGTCGGCACCTTCTACCGGGCCGCGAGCCCCGGCGCGGAACCCTTCGTGAAGGTCGGCGACACCGTGGAGGCCGGGCAGCAGCTCGGCATCATCGAGGCGATGAAGCTGCTCAACGCCATCACCGCCGACGTCAAGGGCACCGTGCAGGCCATCCACGTCCCCGACGGGGAGGTCGTGGAGTACGCGCAGCCGCTCATCGACCTCGTCCCGGCCGGCTGAGGCGGGGCGCATGTTTGACAAGGTGCTCATCGCCAACCGCGGCGAGATCGCGCTGCGGATCATCCGGACCTGCCGCGACCTCGGCGTGCGCACGGTCGCCGTGTACTCCACGCCGGACGCCGACGCCCGCTTCGTCCAGGCGGCCGACGAGGCCGTGCACATCGGGCCGGGCGCACCCACCCGCAGCTACCTCAACATCCCCAACATCATCGGCGCCGCCGTCAAGACCGGCGCCGAGGCCATCCACCCGGGGTACGGATTCCTCTCCGAGGACCCCTACTTCGCGGAGATCTGCGCCGACGACGGCATCACCTTCATCGGCCCGCCGCCGGAGGTGATGGAGAACGTCGGTGACAAGGCCACCGCCCGCAAGCTGATGACGGCGGCCGGACTGCCGCTGCTGCCGGGCACCACCGAGCCGGTCGACTCGGTGGAGGCGGCCGAGGAGATCGCCCGCGAGATCGGCTACCCGGTCGTCATCAAGGCCGCCGCGGGCGGCGGTGGGCGCGGCATCACCGTGGTGCGCCGGCCGCAGGACCTGCGCGAGGCGTACACCACGACCCGGGCGAGCGCCCAGGCGGTGTTCAAGAACAGCGCCGTGTACATCGAGCGCTATCTGCCCCGCACCCGGCACATCGAGATCCAGGTGCTGTGCGACGACCACGGCGGCGCCGTGCACCTCGGCGAGCGCGACTGCTCGGTGCAGCGCCGCCACCAAAAGCTCGTCGAGGAGTCCCCGGCGCCCGGGATGAGCGAGAAGCTGCGCACCCGGCTCGGGGAGGCGGCGGTCGCCGGGGCGCGCGCGGTGGGCTACCGGGGCGCCGGCACGGTGGAGTTCCTGCTGGAGCCGGGGGAGACGGGCGAGGACGCCTTCTGGTTCATGGAGATGAACGCCCGCATCCAGGTGGAGCACCCCGTCACCGAACTCGTCACCGGGGTCGACCTGGTGGCCGAGCAGCTGCGGGTCGCTTCCGGCATGCCGCTCACCGTCACCCAGGACGACCTGAGCCTGCGCGGCCACGCCATCGAGTGCCGCATCAACGCCGAGGACCCCGCGCGCGGTTTCGTGCCGACCCCCGGCCTGCTGGAGAACTACCGCGTGCCGGGCGGCCCGTGGGTGCGGGTGGACACCGACTACGTGCCCGGGGCGCGGGTCAGTCCCTACTACGACTCGATGATCGGCAAGCTCGTCGTGTGGGGGCCGGACCGGGCCACGGCCCTGGACCGCGCCCTGCGCGCCCTGGGCGAGTTCGAGGTGTCGGGGCCCGGCGTGCACACCACCATCGGGCTGCACCAGGAGATTCTCGGCCATCCGGAATTCCGCCGCAGTGGCGTCACCACGGATTTCCTGGAACGCCACTTCGCTCTCTGAGGAAACAACCGCGGGCGCGGTGATGGAAATTCGTGATCGCCGTATTCGGCAATTCGCTCATCCGCGCCTTTACTTGACCCCGGACGAATCCAAGAGTGGGTGGTATGTCTGCTCACCCGACCACGAGCCACCCCTTGCGCGTCGTCGTCTCCAGCGTTTCCTCGGATGCGCACATGTGGAATCTCGTCCATCTGCACCTGCTGCTCGAAGAGGCGGGACACGAGGTGACCAATCTCGGCGTGTGCCCGCCGGACGCCACCGTGATGGACGCCTGCCGCGGCCCGGGCCGGCCCGATCTGCTGGTGCTCAGCACCGTCAACGGGCACGGCCACCTGGACGGGCTCCGGCTGATCCGCGCGATCCGCCGCGACGCGGAACTCGCCGGACTGCCCGTCGTGATCGGCGGCAAGCTCGGCGTGCGCGGCGGGGACGGCGAGGGCTTCGGCCGGCGCCTGATCGAGGCGGGGTTCCAGGCGGTGTTCGACGAGTCCGAGAGCACGCCCGAGCGGATGCTCGCCGGCTTCACGGACTTCCTGACGGCCCTCGCCGAGGACATCGCCGCCACCCGCCCCCACGCCGCGGACGCCACCACGGCCCGCCCGCCTGTCGCGGGCACCGCCACGGCCCGCCCGCACACCGCGGACGCCGCCACCGCCCGCGCCGAGGACGCCCCCGCCGGGCTGCCGGTCGCGCTCGGAGCGCGCTGATGGCCTCCTTCGCCGGCTTCGTGCGCGGCGCGGCCGCGGCCGGCCGGCTCGTCGTCCAGCCCCGCATGGGCTTCGGCACCGTGGAGCGGATGCGGGCCGGACTGACGGCCGTACGCGACTGCCGGGCCACCGCCGTCGGCACCGTCACCCTCGACAGCTACACCCGCGTCGGCGACCACGCCTCGGCCCGCCGCGCCCTGCGCGAGGGCGCCGACCTCAACGGCTTCCCGCTCCTCGCGCACGGCGCCGCCGCCGTACGGGACCTGCTGGACGCCGCCGGCCTCCCGGTGCAGGTACGGCACGGCTCGCCGCTGCCGCTGGACCTGTTCCGGGTGATGACAGCCGCCGGCGTGGACGCCACCGAGGGCGGCCCGGTGTCGTACTGCCTGCCCTACGGCCGGGTCCCGCTCGCCGAGTCCGCCGACGACTGGGCCCGCTGCTGCGACCTCGCCGCGAGCGCGCCCCGGCCGATGCACCTGGAGACCTTCGGCGGCTGCATGCTCGGCCAGCTGTGCCCGCCCTCCCTGCTGGTGGCGCTGAGCGTGCTGGAGGGCATGTTCTTCCGCGAGCACGGCGTCGCCTCCGTCTCCCTCAGCTACGCCCAGCAGGTCCACCCCGGCCAGGACCTGGAGGCCCTCGCGGCCCTGCGCACCCTGGCCGGCGCGTACCTGCCCGACGTGGACACGCACCTGACGCTCTACACGTACATGGGTGTCTTCCCGCGCACGCCGATCGGCTCGTTCCGGCTGCTGGAGGACAGCGTCCGGCTCGCCGTGCACAGCGGCGTGGAACGGCTCGTCGTCAAGACACCCGCCGAGGCCCGCCGTATCCCCACCGTCGGGGAGAACGTCGAGGCGCTGGAGTTCGCCGACGCGATCGCCCGGCAGGCCGCCGCCGACTGCGCCCGCGACCACTGCCCGCCGCCGGCCGGCACCGGGCTGCTCGACGAGGCCCGCACCCTGGTGGAGGCCACCCTCGAACTCGGCCGCGACGTCGGTGCCGCCCTGGTCGCCGCGTTCGCCCGCGGGGTCCTCGACGTGCCGTACTGCCTGCACCGCGACAACGCGGGACGCTCCCGCGCGGTGATCGACGAACGCGGCATGCTCGGCTGGTCACGGGCGGGCGGCATGCCCGTGCGGGTGCGCCGCACCGACGCCGACTGCGCCGCCCCGGTCACCGCCCGCTGGCTGACCGCCATGCTCGCCCACAACGAGCGCCGCTACGACCGCGAGGACCTGGTCGGCGCGCTGCTGCGGAGCGCGGCATGAGCGCCCGCACCCTGCTCGCCGACACCCTGGCCGCCGTCCGCCGGCGCGGCGCCGTGCGCGCCCTGGTCTCCCAGGGCCAGCCCGGCCTGTCCGCCCGCACCGCCGACGGCCGCTGGCAGGGCCTGGACGCCGACGTGGCCCGCGCGGTCGCCGCCGCCGTCCTCGCCGACCCCGAGGCTGTCGACTGGTGCCCGGTGGGTCCGGCCGAGCGGCTGAGCCGACTGGCCGGCGGCGACGCGGACCTGACGGTGTGCAACGTCAGCTGGACCATGGGCCGCGAGGCCGCGCACGGCCTGCTGTTCGCCGGGGTCACCTGCTACGACGGCGAGGGCTTCCTCGTCCCGGCCGCCTCCGGCGTCGACGACCCGGCCCAACTCGCCGGCCGCCGCCTCGCCGTGCACGCCGGCACCACCACCCCGGCCAACCTGGCCGCCTGGTACCGGCCGCGCGGCCTCGCCGTCGAACCGGTCGCCCACGACACCCCGCAGCGGGCGCTGGCCGCCTACGCCGCCGGTGAGTGCGCCGCGTACGTCCTGGACAAGGTCGCGCTCGCCGGGGCCCGCCGCACCCTGCCCGACCCGGGCGCGCACCGGATCCTGGCCGCCGAGATCTCCCGCGAGCCGATGGCCGCCGTGGTGCGCGACGACGACCCGCGCTGGTTCCGCGTCTGCCGCTGGGTGCTCCAGCTGCTGTTCGCCGCCGAGTACGAGAGCCACCGCCACGGGGTCGTGGGCCGCTACGCCGTCGCCCACCAGGCGGGCCGGCACGGACCCGCCGCCGGCCTGGACCCGCTGTGGGCCGCCCGGGTGCTGGACGCCGTCGGCAGCTACGCCGAGCTGTACGAACGCAACCTCGGCCGGGCCTCCGGGCTCGACGTGCCCCGCGGCCCGAACGAGCTGTGGACCCGGGGCGGACTGCACTACGCCGTGCCCCTGCACTGACGACGCACCAGGAATGAGGTACCGACCGTGACCCCACCCACCCCCCGCCCGCGCGGATCGCGGCAGGCCAGAGGAGCCCTGGAACTCACCGCGGCCATGGTGCTGTCGGGCACGCTGGGCGTGTTCGTCGTCGAGTCGGGCGTGTCCAGCTTCACCGTGGTCTTCTTCCGCTGCCTCTTCGGCGCGCTCGCGCTCGCCGCCTACTGCCTGCTGCGCGGGCTGCTGCGGCACCACGGCTTCACCCGGCGCACCCTCGCGCTCGCGGTGCTCGGCGGGGTGTGCATCGTCTTCAACTGGGTCCTGCTCTTCAGCGCCTACGGCCGGACCTCGATCTCGGTGGCCACCGTCGTCTACCACACCCAGCCGTTCTACGTGGTGCTGCTCGGGCTGCTGTTGTTCAAGGAGCGGCTCGACCGGCACCAGGCCGGCTGGATCCTGCTCGCCTTCGCCGGGGTGCTGCTGGTCGCCGACCTCGGCTCCGCCGACGGCCCCGACGGCGCCGGCTACCTCCTCGGCGTCGGCCAGGCGCTGCTCGCCGCGCTGCTGTACGCCTTCGCCACGGTCATCGCCCAGCACCTGAAGTCCGTACGGCCCGAACTGACCGCCCTGGTCCAGGCGACCGTCGGCATCCCGCTGCTGCTGCCATTCGCGCACTTCGCGCAGACCGCGCACCTCGGCGCCCGCTGGGGCTGGCTGGTGGGCCTCGGCGTCATCCACACCTGCCTGATGTACATCCTGCTGTACGCCTCGTACCAGAAACTGCCCACGGCGCGGATCGCCGTCCTGTCCTTCGTCTACCCGGCCGTGGCCATCTGCGTGGACTTCCTCGTCTACGGCCACCGCATCACGCCGCTGCAGGCCCTGGGCGTCCCGCTGATCGCCGCCGCCGGACTCGGCGTGAACCTCGGCTGGCGGCTGCTGCCCACGGCCCGCCGACGGCCCCCGGCGGACGGGACGCCGGCCCCCGCGCTCACCCGGATGGGAGACACCCGATGACGTTCGTCAACGACCCCCACGCCCCGCGGATCGCCGTCGTCGGCGCGACCGGGGCGGTGGGGCACACCCTCATCGAGCTGATCGCCTCGCGCGGGCTGCGCCACCGCGGCGTGCGGCTCGCCGCGTCCGCCCGCTCGGCCGGCCGCCGCCTCGACGTGGACGGCGCCACCGTCGTCGTGGAGGACCTCGACGGGTTCGACTTCTCGGACGTGGACCTCGCGTTCTTCTCCGCCGGGACGTCCGTCAGCCTCAAGTGGGCCCGGTCCGCCGCCGCGCAGGGCGCGCTGGTCATCGACAACACCAACGCCTTCCGCATGGACGACGACACCCCGCTGGTGGTGCCCCAGGTCAACGCCCACGTGGTGACCGGCCGCCCGGCGAGCGGCATCATCGCCAACCCCAACTGCTCCACCATCCCGCTGGTGCGGCTGCTGACCACCGTCCAGGAGCGCTGGGGCATCCGCCAGGTCGTCGTCAGCACCTACCAGGCGGCCTCCGGGCAGGGGCAGCACGGCATCGCCGAACTGCGCGAGGGCAGCGAGCTCGCCCTGCGCGACCCCGGCGCCGAACTGCCCGCGGAACGCTTCAGCGCGCCGCTCGCCTTCAACGTCGTGCCGTTCATCGACCGGCTGCTGGAGAGCGGGTTCACCCTGGAGGAGCAGAAGATGCTCCAGGAGTCCCGCAAGATCCTCGGCCTGCCGCACTTGGACGTCACCACCACCTGCGTGCGGGTGCCCGTCGTCACCGGCCACTCCGAGGCGGTGTGGGTGGAGGCCGCCGAGCCCGTCGACCGCACCGAACTGGTCGAGCGGCTGGCCGCGCTGCCCGAGGTCACCGTGCACGACCGCGAGGCACCCGGTGGCTTCCCCACCCCGCTGACCGCGGGCGACCCCGACCATGTGCACGTCGGCCGGGTGCGCGTGGCGCCGCACAACCCGCGCGGCTTCTGGCTCTGGCTGGTCGCCGACAACCTGCGCATCGGTGCTGCCCTGAACGCCGTCCAGATAGCCGAGAACATCCTCGAACGGGGGCTGCTGTGAGCGACGCCGCGATCCTGAAGTTCGGCGGTTCCACCTTCCGCACGCACGCCGCCTACGACGACCTGGCGGCCGGCCTGGAGGCCCGGCTGGAGCGGGAGAAGCGCCCGCTGGCCGTCGTCGTCAGCGCGATGCAGGGCGAGACCGAGCAGTTCCGCAGCCGGCTGCACGAGGTCAACCCGCACCCCGAGGACGCCACCTCGGCCGGCATGCTCGCCACCGCCGACCTGATCAGCGCCCACTTCCTGGCCACCGCCCTGCACCGCCGGGGCCGCAGCGCCACCGTGCTCGCCGGGCACCAGGTCGGCCTGATCACCAACTCCTCCTTCCTGTGGGCGCGGGTCATCGAGACCGACCCCGGCCCGCTCAGCCGCACCCTGGGCGAGCACGAGGTCGTGGTGGTGCCCGGCGGGCAGGCCGTGGACGCCCAGGGCCGGCCCACCTGGCTCGGCAAGAACAGCTCCGACCTGTCCGCCATCGCCGTCGCCCGCGCCGTCGGCGGCGGGGCCTGCGAGATCCACTCCGACGTCGACGGCATCTACACCTCCGACCCCCACCTGGTGCGCGGCGCACGGCTGCTGCCGCGGGTGTCGTACAACATGGCCGCCCTGATGTCCCTGTACGGCGCCAAGGTGCTGCACCGGCGCGCCGTCCAGCTGGCGCTGCGGCACGGCATCGAGATCGTCTGCCGCTACAACCGGGCCCCGTTCTCCCGCGGCACCACCATCAGCCGCGAGGGCGACCAGATGGCCGCGATCGTCTTCAACCAGCGGTCCGTCGTCCTCGGTTACGCCGACGACGAGACCGCCGACCTCGCGCACGGCGTCTTCCACACCGCCGGCATCGACACCGTGCGGCTCACCGACGGGCCGCGGGTCGCCGTCGTCGGCGGCTACGTCGACCTGGAGGCGGTGCAGCGCCGGCACGGCCTCGACCCCGGGCGGCCCCTCGGCGTACCCGTGGCCGAGATCCGCGGCTCGAAGGTCACCACGCACATCGCGGCCGACGGCGAGGACGCCCTGCACCTGGCCCAGCGGCTGCACGACCGGCTGGACCTGCCGGCCCAGGACCGGGCACCGCAGCCCCACCTCGCGGGAGTGTGAACGAACGTGACGTACGCCGACATCGCCCTGCCCGACGCCGTGCGCGACGCGGTCGGGGTGCAGCTGAGCCTGCTGCCCGACCCGTGTCTCGACGTCGACCGGGCCCTGACCCGCTACCACCAGGTCTTCGCCGCCCTGCCCACCGAACTGCTCCAGCAGGTGCTGGACTTCGGCCGGCACAACGACACACCCGGCCTGATGCTGGTGCGCAACCTCCCGGTCGACGAGCACCTGCCGCCCACCCCCGCCGACGGCCGGCCCGCCGGCGGCCGCGACACCTTCGTCGCCGAAGGGGTGCTGCTGGGGCTGACCGGACTGCTCGGGGAACCCCTCGGCGTCCTCACCGAGAAGGACGGCCGCCTCGTCCACGACGTCGTCCCGGTCCGCGAGGGCGCCCGGGAGCAGACCAACCAGGGCTCCGCCGTCTTCCTCAACTTCCACAGCGACATCACCTACGACCCGACCGGCCGCTACGACATCGCCAACCCCGACTTCCTCGTCCTGAACTGCCTGCGCGGCGCACCCGGCGACGACGCCGTCACCTACTACGCCGACGCACGCGCCATCGCCGCCGCGCTGCCCGAGCGCACCGTCGAGACGCTGCGCAGCCCGCTGTTCCGGCTCAACGCCCCCGGCAGCTACACCCGCACCGCCGCCGACGGCGCCGACGTCTGGTCCGAACCGGTCCCGCTGCTCAGCGGCGCCCCCCGGTTCCCGGAGATCGCCGTGTCCGCCAACGGGGTGCGGCCGCTGACCCGGGGTGCCGAGGACGCCCTTCGCGCGCTGAAGGAGACCTGCCGGGCCGTCGCCGACGAGGTCAGGCTGCAGGCAGGCCAGGCGCTGCTCATCAACAACCGCAAGGGCGTCCACGCCCGCTCCACCTTCCGCGCCCACTACGACGGCCGGGACCGCTGGCTGCAGCGCACCTACATCCGCCGCAGCCTGTGGAGCGTGCGCTACCGCGCCACCCCCGAGGACCGGCGCGTCCATTTCTGACGGGCATGGCGCGGACCGACTGCCCTAGGCTGAACGGGAACACATGGACGACGAAGCGTTGTGGCCATACGGGGGTGGGGAGTTGACGGACGGCGTGCCCCACCTCGGCGAACTCGCGGTGACCGCCTACGGCGTCGCCCTGGACAGGGGCCGCTTCCACGACAAGGAGATCGCCGCCGCCCTCGGCGAGGACGTCGGCCGGGTCGAGGAGGCGCGCAAGGCGCTGCAGGACCTGCACCTGCTCAGCCCCACCGTCCCCGGCCGGCCGGTGGTGCCGCTCGACCCGGAGATCGCCGAGGCCCAGCTGATCTCCCCGCTGGAGGTGGCGATCGCCCGCCGCCGGCGCGAGATCGGCCGCGTCCACCAGGAGCTGCGCACCCTCGCCGCCGACTACCGGGCCCGCCGCGGCGGGCCCGCCGGCGACGTGCCCATCACGGTGTACGACGACGTCGACGAGGTGCGCCGGGAGATCGACCGGGCCCGCTACGGCTGCACCAGCGAACGCATGAGCCTGCAGTCCGGCGGCGGCCGGCCCCCCGAACTGCTGGAGGCCGACCGGGAACACACCCTGGAACTGCTGCGCCGCGGGGTGCGGGTGCGCATCCTCTACCAGCACACCGCCCGCACCAGCCTCGCCACCCGCACCTATGTGCAGGAGGTCACCCGGCGCGGGGCGGAGGTGCGCACCGTCGGCGAACTCTCGGAGCGGCTCATCATCTACGACCGCAAGGTCGCCTTCATCCCCAAGGAGCAGAACGAACGGCGGCCGCCCGGCGCGGCCGTCGTCAGCGAGCCCACCGTCGTCGGCTATCTGTGCCGGTCCTTCGAGACCGTGTGGCAGATCGGCCGGCCCTTCGAGGTCGACGGCCAGCCCGCCGAGTACCAGCAACTCGCCGAAGAGGTGCGGATGTCCATCATCCGGCTCATGGCGCTGGGGCTGAAGGACGAGGTCATCGCGCGCCGGCTGGGCATGGCCGCGCGCACCTGCCGCCGCCACATCTCGGCCATCATGGAGGAGATGGGCGCGGTGAGCCGCTTCCAGGCCGGGCTGATGATCGGCCGTCAGGGCCTGCTGACCGACGACGACCTGTCCGGCGCGGCGGAAAACGGAACGACCACCGGGGATTGTGGCCGCTAACGGACGCCCCTGACCGAAACAAGACAGCGGCCGGACATGGAAATGCGTACCTCCCCGGTGATTCCCTGAGATGAGAAATTCCGTCCGGTGTCGGCCCAGGCAGGGAGAGGACATGGATATCAGGCAGCTGGCGGCGTTCCACAAAGTGGCGACGCTGCTCAGCTTCTCGCGGGCGGCGACGGAGCTGAAGTACGCGCAATCCAGCGTGACCAGCCAGATAAAGGGGCTGGAGATGTCCCTCGGGGTGGACCTCTTCGACCGCCTCGGCGGCCGGGTCCAGCTCACCGAGGCCGGGCAGCGGCTGCTGCCGTACGCCGAGCAGATGCTGGCCCTGGCCGGTGAGGCGCGCGGCGCGACCATCGGCTCCGAGGAGCCGTCCGGCGTGCTCACCATCGGCTCGATGGAGAGCATCACCTCCTACCGGATGCCGCCGCTGCTGGAGTTCTTCCACCACCGCTACCCGGCCCTGCACATCGTGCTGCGGCCGAGCCTGTGCGCCGAGACCTGCCACGCGCTGCGGCAGGGCATGTTCGACATGGGCTTCCTGATGGAGGCGGAGACCCGGCACCCCGGCGTGCAGACCGAGGTGCTCGGCTCCGAGCCGCTGACCGTGGTGGCCGCGCCCGACCACCCGCTCACCCGGGTCGCGAAGGTCACCACCGACGAACTGCGCCGCACGCAGGTCATCTCGGCGGAGGCCGGCTGCGCCTACCGCGAGCTGTTCGAGGCCGAGCTGAACGACGGCACGGGGGAGGCGCTGCCGTTCCTGGAGTTCGGCACGATCGAGTCCATCAAGCGCGGGGTGGCCGCGGGCCTCGGCATCTCCCTCCTGCCGTCGGCGTGCGTCGCCGACACGCTGGCGGCGGGCACGCTCGTCGAACTCGACTGGGACATCCCCTTCGAGGTCCACACCCAGCTCGCCTGGCGCCGCGGCAAGAACCTCACCCGCGAGATGCGCGCCTTCGTCGACCAGACGATCCGCTTCCTCGCGGAGGAGTACGGTAGGTAGCCCCGCCGGGGTCAGGCGGCCGCGCGCGGAGGACACGGCCCCCTGACCCCGCAGGCGGCCCCTCCCGGTCTCCCGCGGAGACGGCCTGCCTCTCGCGGTTTCCCCGCACGCTCCCGCGCCCCCGGCTCCGGTGCGCACCCCGGACTCCCACCCACGTTCCCGCGCCCCCGGCTCCGGTGCGCGCCCCGGGCTCCCACCCACGTTCCCGCGCCGCCGGCTCCTGTGCGCACCCCGGGCTCCCGCCCCGCGTCCTCGATCTCGGGGACGCAGCACGACGGCCCTCCCGGACATCGGGAGGGCCGTCGGGGGAGCGGGACCTGTCAGGGGGCCGGGGCCGTCGACGGGCGCAGGCCGCGCAGGGTGTCGGTGAGGACGGCGATGTGGGCGTCGACCGTCTTCAGGCCCATGCCCATCGTGCTCAGACACAGATGCGTCGCCCCCAGGTCGCGCCAGCCCGTGACGAAGTCGCCCCAGGCCGACTCGGGGACCTGGGCCAGCTTCAGACGGGCCTCGAAGCCGAGGGCGGACGGGTCGCGGCCCGCCCGGTGGGCGTAGGACCGCACCCGCGCCACCATCGCGCGGGACGTCTCGTCCGGCGGCCCCTGCGGCAGCCAGCCGTCGCCCAGCTCGCCGGCCCGGCGCAGCACCCGCTCCGCGTCGCCGCCGAACCAGACGGGGATGGTGCCCCGCGGCGGCCGCGGCAGGATCCCGGCGTCCCGCACCCGGTGCCAGCGCCCCTCGAAGGTGACCGTGGGCTCCGCCCACAGCGCGCGCAGCAGTTCCACCTGCTCCGCGCAGCGCGCCCCGCGGTCTCCGAACGCCGTGCCCAGCGCCTCGTACTCGACCGGGTTCCAGCCGACGCCCACGCCGAGCCGCAGCCGGCCCCCGCTGAGCACGTCCACCTCGGCGGCCTGCTTGGCGACCAGCGCGGTCTGCCGCTGCGGCAGCACCAGCACCCCGGTGGCCAGCTCCAGCGTCCGCGTCACGCCGGCCAGATAGCCGAACAGCACGAACACCTCGTGGAAGAGGTCCTCGCTGGTGTAGCCGCGCCACCCCGGCCGGTGGGCCGTACCCGCGCCCAGCACGTGGTCGAAGGCGACCACGTGCCGGAAGCCGGCCTCCTCCACCGCCTGGGCCCACGCCCGGACCGCTCCGGGGTCGGCGCCGATCTCCAGGTGCGGGAACACCGCACCGATCCGCATGTTCCGGTGGTTCTCCATCGTCCGGCCCGGTTATCCGATCCCGGCCAGACCCCAGCCGTCGTCCTCCCCGGACGCGGTCCGCCCGTGCACCGCAGCGGTGACATCCACCATGGGAACCTCCTCGTCGTTCCGTGCCGGCCGATCCGGCCGCCGTCCCACCCTCCTCACCGCACCCGCCCCCGGGGACCCCCCGAGAGGCCCTTCCCCGCACTCCGTCACACCGGCGATGACACTGCGTCAAGTGCTCTGTCAACCGGGAGAACTGACGTAGTACCCGGCCGGAGCTGACCAAGTCCGCCGGCCCGAACGCGCTGGACAGGACCCCCGCGCGCCCGCTCACTAGCGTCGGCCGGGACCGAACACCCCGCACGCCCCTCGCCCGCCGCGGCGGCCTGCCCCCGGAGATGCCCATGAGTTCCGCGGAAGACCGGCTCGACGTGATCGAGACCTGCACCAGGATGCTGTGGTACGTCGACCTGCGCCAGTGGGACGCACTGCCGGCCGTGCTCGCCGAGAAGGTGGCGCTGGACTACACCAGCCTCTTCGGCGGCGAACCGGCCGTCCGCGCCCGCGAGCAGGTCATCGCCGACTGGTCCGCCGGCCTCGGCCACCTCGAGGCCACCCAGCACCTGATCGGCAACCAGCTCGCCGACGTGCGCGGCGACGAGGCGGTGGTGACGGCCCACTTCCAGGCCACCCATGTGCTGCCCGTCCCGCACGGCTCGCCGACCTGGACGCTCGGCGGCCGCTACCGCTTCGAGCTGGCCCGCACCACCCGCCCCGAGGCGGCCGGCTGGCACATCACCGGCCTGGTGATGACGGCCCTGTGGGCGGACGGCAACCAGCAGATCATGACCGCCCCGGACAGCCCCAAGGAGACGACATGAGCGAGACCACCGAGCACACCCGGGACGTCGCCAAGCGCTGGTTCTCGGCGCTCACCAGCGGCGACTTCGGCACCGCCCTCGGCCTGCTCGCCGACGACGTCGAGTGGATCAACTACCGCCCGGTGCCCGGCTACAACGACGACATGAAGTGGATCGGCACCCTGCACAGCCGCGACGCGGTCGCCGAGAGCGTGCAGGTCTTCGCCGGCCAGTGCGACGTGATCTCCGAGGAACTGCTCGACCTCGTCGTCGAGGGCGAGCGCGCCGCCGGTGTGATCCACGAGATCTCCCGGGTGAAGGAGACCGGCCTCGAGTTCGAGATCGTCTTCACCCACTGGCTCACCGTGCGCGACGGCCGCATCGTCCGCTGGGAGTCGCACACCGACCCCTCGCCCATCATCGCCGCGCTCCGCGGCGACGACCCGAAGGCGTCCCGGTGAGCGCCGAGCTGATCGCCGCCGTACGCGCGCGCAAGACGGAGGAGGTGCGGCGGCTGCTGGCCGCCGGCGCCGACGCGAGCACCCGGGAGACCGGCTCCGGCCTGACGGTGCTGATGATCGCCGCCGGCCAGGCCGACCCGGCGACCGTCGGCGCCCTCATCGCCGCGGGCGCCGACGTGCACACCGCGGACAGCCGGGCCGGCGCCACCGCGCTGCACAAGGCCTGCCAGGGCGGCGACCTGGACGTCACCCGGCAACTCGTCGAGGCCGGCGCCTTCGTGGACGCCGTCGCCCCCACCACCGGGCACACCCCGCTGATGGACGCCCTGTGGTACAAGTTCCCCGACCTGGTGGAGTACCTGCTCGCGCAGGGCGCCGGCCTGAAGCTGCACACGCACTACGGCTTCTCGCTCGAGGAGCACTTCGCCTACGAGCTGAACGTCAACACCTTCGGCAAGGACAAGCTGCTGCGTGCCGAGCGGCTGCTGCAGGAGCGCCGCGAGAGCGACGCCCGCGCCGTCGAGGCCCAGCCGCTGATGGCCGCCGTCGCGGAGGGCGACACCGACCGGGTGCGCGAACTCCTCGCCGCCGGCGCCGAGGTGGACGTCCGCCACCCCATGCTCAACGGGTTCAACGACGCCCACACCCCGCTGCTGGTCGCCGCCCGCGACGGCCACGCCGAGATCGTCCGGCTGCTGCTCGACGCGGGCGCCGACATCAACGCAGTCGAGCCCTGCTTCGGCGCCGTGCCGCTGCACAAGGCCGTCTACAACGGGCACGCCGGCATCACCCGCGACCTCGTCGCCCACGACGGGATCGACCTGGACTTCCAGGGCGCCACCAACGGCTACACCCCGCTGCACGACGCGCTGTGGCACGGCTACGCCGACTGCGTCACCGCGCTCCTCGACGCCGGGGCACGCCTCGACCTCGTCGGCCACGACGGCAAGACGCCGCTCGACCTGGCCACCGAGGTGTTCGGCCCCGCCGACCCGCTGACCGAGCGGATCGCGGCACTCGCCGCGGTCTGACCACCGCCCGCCCGATCCCCAGGGGGATCCCATGCTGTTCTACGTCCAGATGCGCTGGAACCACGAGGGACGCATCTCCCTCGACGAGCTGTGGGACCTCGAGCGCGAGGAGGCCGAGCACGCCCAGGAGACCATCGACTCCGGGTTCTGCGTCGGCATCTGGAAGGTCGCCGCGCAGAAGCGTGTGATCGCCATCATCGACTCCCCGGACGCCGAGGAACTCGACCGCACCGCGCTCGGCCGGCTGCCGATGCGCGAGTACCTGGAGTTCGAGGAGGTCTGGCCGCTGCGCGACTACCTCGGCTTCGCCGAAGACGTCAAGAAGGCCTACAAGGTCTGACCCCCGCGCCGCCCGGAGGCCGCCATGATCCACCAGTTGATCTTCGCCCACCCCAAGCCCGGGATGTCCGAGAAGGAGTTCCAGGACTACTGGGTCGACGTGCACGCCGTGCAGTACGCGAGCAAGATCCCGCAGATCAAGAAGTACCTCATCGACACCCGCATCCCCTTGGGCCCGGAGCCCGACGACCCGCTGTGGAGCGGGATAGCCGAGATCTGGCTGGAGAACGAGCAGGAGCAGCTCGCCTCGCTGCAGACCCCCGAGTTCCTCGAGGGCGCGCGGCTGGACGAGCCGCGGTGGGCCGCCTTCTGGCGCACCGTCGTCCTCGACACCGACGCGCACGTGCTGCGCGCAGGCGACCACCCGGCCCCGCCCGAGGGGGTCAAGCTCGTGCTGCTCGCCAAGCGCAGCAACGGCACGAGCGTCGAGGCCTTCCGCTACCGCAGCCTCGGCGCCCACGCCGAGCAGATGCTGGACGTCCCCGGACTGCGCCGCTACCTGCAGTGCTTCACCCGGGACGGCGCCTACGCCATCGGCGAGGCGCTCCTCGACGCCGCGTACCTGCTGTCCTTCGACAGCGTCGAGGCGCTCGAGAAGGCCGTGGACTCCCCGCAGTTCGCCGCGGCCGTCGAGGACCTGAAGCAGTTCGTGGAGCCCCGCTATCTGCACCGGATGGCGGTCCGCGAGCACTGGGTCATCGGCTCCGAGAACAGCTGAGCCCGGGCGCCCCCGCCCGGCCGGCCCGTACCACGCACACAAGTAGAGGTGTTCCTGTGACTACTTCCACGCAGCCCGGACGGAGCGGGACCCGTACCGGCCCCGCCCTCGCCACCCTGGCCCTGGGCGCGTTCGTCATCGGCACGGCGGAACTCGTCATCGTCGGCATCCTGAACCTCATCGCCAAGGACACCGACGTCTCGGTCGGCACCGCCGGACTGCTGGTCACCGCCTACGCGCTCGGCATCTGCGTCGGCGGGCCGCTGCTGACGGCCGTGACCATCAAGCTCGGCCGTCATCTGCTGCTGTGGTCGGCGCTGGCGGTGTTCCTCGCCGCCAACGCGCTGGCCGCCGCCACGAGCGCCTTCGGTGTGCTGGTGCTGGCCCGCGTCGTCTCCGGTGCCGTCCACGGCCTGTTCATCGGCGTCGCCTCCGCGCTCGCCGCCCATCTGGTGCCGCCCGGGCAGCAGGGGCGGGCCGTGGCCATGGTGTTCGGCGGCATCGCCGTCTCCACGGTGATCGGCGTGCCGCTCGGCACGCTGGTCGGCCAGCAGATCGGCTGGCAGGCCACGTTCGCCGGCATCGTCGCGCTCACCGCGGTCGCGCTCGTCGCCACGCTCGTCCTGGTTCCGCGGGTCGGCATCACCGGCCCGGCCGGACTGGGCTCGCAGGCCCGGCACGCCTTCGCGCCCCGGGTGCTGGCCCAGCTCGGCGTCGGACTGCTGCTGCTCGGCGGCCAGTTCGCGGCCTTCACCTACCTCGCCTCCTACCTGGAGGACGTCACCGGCATCTCCGGCGGCGTGGTCAGCGCCTTCCTGCTGGTGTACGGCGTCGCCAGCGCCGTCGGCGTGTTCGGCGGCGGCCGGTTCGCGGACCGCGGCGCGGCCCGCACCCTGGTGGTCGCCAACCTGGCGCTCGCGCTGATCCTGACGGCGCTGCACTTCGTCGGGAAGAACCCGGCGCTGACCGCCGTCGCGCTCGCGGTGTGGGGCCTGGTCGGCTTCGGCCTGGTGCCCTCCTTCCAGCTGCGGGTGATCAGCCTCGCCGGCCCCGGCGGCGACCTCGCCGCCACCCTCGGTGCTTCCGCCGTCAACGCGGGCATCGCGGGCGGCGCGGCGGTCGGCGGCTGGGCGGTGGAGAGCCACGGCGTCGACTCCGTCGTCGTCCTGGCCCTCACCGTCATGTTCGTCGCCCTCCCCGCGACCTGGGCGGCCTCCCGCTGGCTGCGCCCCCCGGCGGCCGAGCCCACCCCGTCCGAGACCCCGGACACCACCCGGACCGCGGCAACGGACGCGGTCGAAGCCCCGCCCCGCCCGGCCTGACCCACCGCCCGGTCCGCCTCGCCCCGAGGCGGACCACGCCGAGCCGGTTCCGGCGGCCCGGGCCCTCGCCCGGACTGTGCCGGACCGGCCGGCGTGGGCACCGCTGCGGCCCGCAGGCCAACCCCGCGCCATCGCCTGCGGGTTCGCCCGGAACGAGGCCGGCCCGGCCACGCACGGACCCGCACCACTCGCGGCACCCGCGGGGCGGCCCCGCGCCGGCGGCGCGCCCCACGCGGGCGGGCCGCCGCCCCTGGGCGGCGCTCCCCACAGCGGGAGCCGCACGGCCCACCGCGAGGCCGGGCATGCCCGGTCCACCGGTCACCGGGCGGCCGGTATTTCCGGCCCCGGATCACCGGGGCGGCCGGTACTTCCGGCCCCCAGGTCACGGGGCGGCCCGTACTCCCGGCCTCCAGGCCACCGCGCGCCCGGCCCGCGGCCGTCGCCCGGCCGGACCGCCCGGACCCGTCGAAAGGACGGACCCATGCAGATCATCGCCAAGGACAGCCTGCCCACCGTGCAGATCAACGGCGAGGTGGCGGCCCACATCCTCAACGCGAGCGACCACGACGGGATCACCGTCTCGGCGTTCATCGTCGACGTCGCCACCGACGCCGGCCCCCCGCGCCACAGCCACCCCTACGAGGAGATCTTCATCATCGTCGAGGGCACGGTGCGCCTGGAGGCCGGCGGCGAGAAGGCCGACGCCACCCCGGACGACATCGTCGTCGTCCCGGCCGGCGTGCCGCACAAGTTCGCCAATCTGGGCCCCGGCCGGGCCCGCATGGTGAACATCCACGCCGCCGAACACGTCGTCACCGAGTTCGTCCCGGACGACGACGACCACAACGAGTCGTACGCCTACAACCGCCCGGGCGGGCAGGGAGAGACAGCTTCATGAGGATCGGCATCCTGGGCAGCGGTGAGATCGGCGGCACGATGGCCCGGCTGCTCACCGCCGCCGGCCACGACGTCGCCGTCGCCAACCGCCGCGGCCCCGCCTCGCTCACCGGCCTCGTCGCCGAACTCGGCCCCCGCGCCCGCGCGGCGACCGTGGAGGAGGCGATCGCCTTCGGCGACCCGCTGGTGATCGTGGCCATCCCGTTCGGCGCCTACGACACCCTGCCCGCCGGCCCGCTCGCCGGGAAGGTCGTCGTCGACACCACCAATCACACCCCGAGCCGGGACGGCGCGCACGCCGAACTGGAGAGCGGCCGGACCACGTCGTCCGAGCTGATCGCCGCCCATCTGCCGGGCGCCCGCGTGGTCAAGGCGGTCAACACGCTCAACTACAAGTACCTGCTCGACCTGGCCCGGCCCGGCGCGCCCCGCGAGGAACGCACCGCGCTGTTCGTCGCCGGCGACGACACCGAGGCCAACCGGCTCGTCACCGATCTCCTCGACGAGCTGGGCTTCGCGCCCCTGCCGACCGGCCCGCTCGCCGAGGGCGGCCGCCGCCAGCAGCCCGGCACCCCCGTCTTCAACCGCCCGCTGCGCCCCGGCCAGGTCGTCCTCGCCCCCTGACCCGCCGCCGAGGCCCCCCGAGACAGAGAGGTGGTCGTCATGACCATCGTGGAGACCATCCGCTTCAAGATCCGCCCCGAGGTCGGCGACGCCGAGTTCCAGGAGCGCAACCGCACCATGGAGAAGGAGTACCTGCAGAGCCGCCCCGGCTTTCTCACCCGCAGCACGGCGCGCAGCGCCGACGGCGAGTACCTGGTGGTCGTGCACTGGCGGACTCCCGAGGACGCCGAGGCCACCATCGCGGCCTTCTTCTCCGCGCCCGAGACCCAGGCCTTTCTCGCCGCCGTCGACCTGGAGACCGTGCAGCCGGGCCGCTACGAGCTGATCGAGGGCTGACCCCTCGCACCCCCGGGGCCCGTCCCGCGGGCCGGACCCCCGCCCAACCCGCCGCCCGGCGCAGCCGTGACCCGCGCCCCACGGTCACGCCCGCCGGGCCGGACGAGAAGTGGTGGACCCATGGCACTCCCAACGACCAGCCCCGCGTCGGCGGCCGCCGTGCGCGCCTTGCGCACCGGCCTGCGGGGCGAGCTGCTCACCCCCGGCGACGCCGGGTACGCGACCGCCCGGCGCCTGTGGAACGGCGCAGTCGACGCGGCCCCCGCGGCCGTCGCCCGCCCCGCCGACGAGCAGGACGTCTCCCGGGCCGTCCGCCTCGCCCGCACCCACCGGCTGCCGCTCGCCGTGCGCGGCGGCGGCCACGACTGGGCGGGTCGCGCCCTGGTGGACGGCGGCCTGGTGCTCGACCTGTCCGCGCTGCGCGCCGTCGCCGTGGACCGCGCCTCGGGCACCGCCGTCGCCCAGGGCGGCGCCCGCGCCGGCGACGTCCTGGAGGCGACCCGCACGCACGGCCTGGCCCCCGTCACCGGCACCGTCAAGGCGGTCGGCCTGGCCGGCGTGACCCTGGCCGGCGGCTACGGCCTGCTCGCCGGGCGCTGCGGGCTCGCCCTGGACAACCTGCTCGGCGCGCGCGTCGTCCTCGCCGACGGCCGCGCCGTCACCGCGAGCCCCGAGGAGCACCCCGACCTGTTCTGGGCGCTGCGTGGCGGCGGCGGCAACTTCGGCGTCGTCACCGAACTGCACCTCGCCCTGCACCCGGTGAGCACCGTCCTCGCGGGCATGCTGCTCTTCCCGCTCGCCCAGGCCGGCGCCGTGCTGCGCGGCTACCGTGAGCTGGTCGCCGAGGCACCCGACGAACTCACCGTGATGACCGGCTTCTTCGGCGGCCCCGGCGGCGAACCCCTGGTGTACGTGCTGCCGGTGTGGTCCGGCGACATCGAGGCCGGCCGCCCGGTCGCCGACCGCCTGGCCCGCCTCGGCACCCCGCTGGCCGGCACCGTCTGCCCGCAGGAGTACGCCGCCGTCCTCGGCATGTTCGACCAGGTCGTCGTGGACGGCCGGCACAACGAGGTGCGCACCCGCTGGCTGCCCGCGTTCACCGACGAGTCCATCGACGCGATCGTGGCCGCCGCCCGCACGGTGACCTCGCCGTACTCCGGGATGTACGTGCACCACTTCCACGGCGCGGCCGCCCGCGTCGGCGTCGACGACACCGCGTTCGCGCTGCGCCGTGACCATCTGCTCGTCGAGATCGGCGCCGCCTGGGAGCCCGGGCAGGACCCGGCGCCGCACCGCCGCTGGGCGCGCGAGCTGTCCGAGGCACTCGCCGGGCAGGCCCTGCCCGGCGGCTACCCCAACCTGCTCGGACCGGACGAGTACCAGCGCACCGCCGCCGCGTTCGGCCCGCACACGGGCCGGCTGGCCGAGGTCAAGGACCGCTACGACCCGGACCACCTCTTCCGCGCGGTGGCGGCGCTCGAACCGACCGACACGACCTCAGGAGCATGATGTCCACGACCGAAGAGGCGCCCGACTTCCGCACCGTGCGGGACGAGACGCTCGACGTGCTGCGCCGGCTGGGCCTGACGACCGTCTTCAGCAACCCCAGCCACACCGAGATGAAGCTGTTCGAGTACTGGCCCGAGGACGAGTTCCGGTTCGTCATGGGTCTGCAGGAGGCCGCCGTCGTCGGCATGGCCGACGGCTACGCCCAGGCCACCGGCGAACCCGCCCTGGTGCTCATCAACGGCGGCCCCGGCCTCGGCAACGCCATGGGCAGCGTCTACACGGCGGCCGCGGCGAACACGCCGATGGTGATCCTGGGCGGGCAGCAGGCGCGCAAGATGCTGCTCGGCGACCCGTTCCTGGTCGCCAAGGACGCCACCCAGCTGCCCAAGCCGTACATCAAGTGGGCGGGCGAGCCCGGCCGCCCCCAGGACGTGCCGGCGCTCATCGCGCAGGCGTACCAGATAGCGAAGCAGGCCCCGCAGGGCCCGGTGTTCGTGGCCGTCCCCGAGGACGACTGGGTCCGCCCGGCCGACCCGGAGCCGGTGCGCATCCCCGAGGTGGCAAGCGCCGTCGTGCCCGACCCGGCGGTGCTGCGCCGCATCGCCGACGCCCTGGACGGCGCCGAGCGCCCCGGCATCGTGGCCGGCGGCCCGGTGGACGCGCAGGGCGCGCGCGGCGACCTGATCGCGCTCGCGGAGAAGCTGAACGCGCGCGTGTGGGGCGCCCCCGTGTGGAACCGCGGCGCGTTCCCCGAGAACCACCCGCTGTTCGCCGGCGTCCTGCCGCCCATCCCGGAGCTGGTCAACGAGCGGCTCGCGGCGCAGCACGACGTCGTGGTGGTGCTCGGCGGTCCGGCGTTCACGCTGTTCACCGCGTGGGACCTGTTCTCCACCGCGCCCGCCGAGCTGGACCGCACCCCGCGGCCGACGCTCACCGCCGACGTGGAGTTCCTGCACGTCACCGACAACCCGCAGGCCGCCGCGGCGACGCTGGCGAACGCGAGCTTCGTCGCCCCGCCCGGCGCCGTCGTCAAGGCCCTGGTGCCGCTGGTGACCGAGCGGGAGCGGGTCGCGCTCACCCCGGTGCGCGAGCCGGTGCCGGTCCCGGAGCCGTCGGCGCCGCTCACCCAGGCGTACCTGTTCCACCTGCTGTCGCAGGAACTCCCCGACGACGCCGTGCTGTTCGAGGAGCTGCCGATCGCCCGCGCCGACTTCCACGAGCAGATCCCGCTCGGCGCGGACAACGGCTACTTCGCCACCGCCAGCGGCGCGCTCGGCTTCCCCTTCGCGGGCGCCGTCGGCTACGCGCTGGCCCACCCCGACCGCCGTACGGTCGTCGTGGTCGGCGAGGGCTCCGCGCAGTACACGCTGCACGCCCTGTGGACCGCGGCGCAGCATCGGGTGCCCGTCACCTTCGTCATCCCCGACAACGCCGGCTACCTGTCCCTGAAGTACTACCTGCAGGACCAGAAGTCCTGGCAGAAGGGCTGGGACCTGAGCGGTGTCGACATGGCCCAGCTGGCCCGCGGCTTCGGTGTGCGCGGCGAGCGCGTCGAGACCCCGGACGGGCTGCGCGAGGCGCTCAAGAGCGCGCTGAGCGCCGACGGCCCCGTCCTGCTCGACGTCGTCGTCGCCGACCCGGGCCTGTTCCGTCTGTGAACACCGGCACCCGGCACGACCTGGACGCCCTCCGCCGAGCGGGGGGCGTCCGTCCGTCCCGGGACGATCCCGACCGGTGCCCCGCGCCGCTGCGCTGGGCCACGGCGGTGGGCAACGCCGACTGGCACGTCACCGCGCCGCTGCTCGCCCCGCTCGCGGCCGGCCTCGGCACCGGCACCGGCACGGTGACGGCGGCCGTCGGGGCGTACTCGCTGGGCCACGGGCTGGCGCTGCCGCTGTGGGGCCGCCTCGCCGACCGGCACGGCCCGCTGCCCGTCCTGCGCTGCGGCCTCGCCCTCGCGGCGCTCGCCTCGGCGGCCGGCGCGCTGTGCGGCGGCGCGGCGGCCTGGCTCGCCCTGCGCACCGCGACCGGGGCGGCGTACGCGGCGGTCACCCCGGCGGTGGCGCTGTACTGCCACGAGACGGGCACCACACCGCAGTCCCGCCACCGCCGCTTCGCCGACGCCCTCGCGGTCTCCGCCGCGAGCGCCGTGGCGGCCCCCCTGGCGGCGGCCGCCCTGACCGCCCTCACCACCTGGCGCCTGGTCTTCCTCACCCTGTCCGCCCTCACCACAGCGGTCTGGATCACCCTCCCGGCCTCCACCCGCACCCGGAGCGCCACCCGGACCCCGACCACCCGCACCCGGAGCGCCACCCGGACCCCGACCGCCCGCACCCCCACGCCCGGACCCGCGGCCGCCGACGGCGAGCACCTCCCACAGGGGCCACCCGCACCCGACCACGAAACCCGCACGGGTGGTGCGGGTGGGAACCACACGGCCGAAGGCGAAGCCGAGGCCAGACCCGAACCCGACCCCGCAAAGCGCCCAGCACGCCACGTCCTGACCCTCGTCGTCCTGCTCGGCGCAGCCGAAGGCGCCGTACTCCTCGCCGTACCCGCCCTGCTGGCCCCCGCCCTCGTGGCGCACGGCGACGACGGCGGAACGGCCGTCGCCGTGGCGTACGGCGTGGCCGTGCTCACCGGCAGCGTCCTGGTGCGCCGGTGCGCCGCCCGCACCGCTCCGCCCCGACTCCTCGCCGTCGGCGGTCTGGCCGCCCTCGTGGCGGCCGCGGCGGCCGCGCTGCGCACCGGCCCGGCCGCCCTCACGGCGTGCGCCGTCCTGCTCGGCCTGTCCTGGAGCTTCCTGCACAGCACCCTGCAGACCTGGCTGCCCCGGATGCTGCCGCCCGGCCGGCGGGCCACCGCGGCCTCGCTGTTCGCCACCTCCGGCGTGCTCTCCGGCGGCCTGGCCGTCGCGCTGGCGGCGGAGCAGCTGGCGGCCGGGCGGATCCGCGCGGTGTTCGCCGCGGCGGCCGTCCTCGCCGGTGTGCTGACCGTTGCCGCGGTCGCGGCCGCCCGGCACTGGCCGACGGGCCTGGTCGCGCGCCGATATGACGGAGTGCGTCCTGCCACTTCGGGATGTGTGCCGTCCTCCGGGCCGGCTCCTGGCCCGGGCCACGTGCCGAAAACTAGACAGGGGTTCGGTGGTTCGCGTGTCCGATTCGAGCACCGAACGAGAGGAACATCCCCCATGAGCAGGCGCATTCTCGTCGTCCTGTCGGAGTACGGCTACTGGGGCGAGGAACTCATCGGCCCCCTGGAGACGTTCGACAAGGCGGGGTACCACGTCACCTTCGCCACCCCGACCGGCAAGCGCCCCGTGGCGCTGCCCCCGAGCATGGACCCCGACTACATCGACCCGCCGCTCGGCCGGTCCGTCACCACGCCGGAGATGGCCGCGAAGGTCAAGGCCGTCGAGGCCTCCGACCGCCTGGACAACCCGCTGGACCTGTCCTCCTGGCTGCCCGACCGGCCCTACCGCTCCCAGCCGTACTTCCTGCGCGACTGGGAGGCGTACAACAGCCGCCTGGAGAAGGTCCGCGAGCAGATCGCCGACCGCTACGACGCGCTTCTCATCGTCGGCGGCAGCGGCCCGATCGTCGACCTCGCCAACAACTGGCGGGTGCACGACCTGATCCTCGCCTTCCACGCCCTGGACCGGCCCATCGCGGCCGAGTGCTACGGCGTGACCTGCCTGGCCTTCGCCCGGGACCAGGAGGACCGCCAGAGCATCATCCGAGGCAAGCACGTCACCGGGCACTGCATCGAGTACGACTACCTGGACGGCACCGGCTTCGTCGGCACCGACTTCAACATGGGCCCGCCCCCGTACCCGCTGGAGTACATCCTGCGGGACGCGACCGCACCCGGCGGCGCCTACCACGGCAACTTCGGCAAGACCACGTCGGTGATCGTGGACTACCCGTTCATCACCGGCCGTTCCACCCCCGACTCCTACCTCACCGGACAGAAGACGGTCGAGGTCCTGGAGCAGGGCCTGCGCCAGTGGGGCTTCACCCCGCAGCCGCAGGCGTAACCCCACCGGCACCGCACGCGGAAGCGGCCCGAGGCGGCACGCGCACCACCACCCGATCCGCGACCAAGGACGAGAGGCGGCAGACATGGGCAGCAGGCCGGCGCGGGCAGCGTTCTGGGAACAACTGCAGGCGGCCGGGGTGAGCCACATGTTCGGCAACCCCGGCACGGTCGAGCAGGGCTTCCTGGACGAACTGCGCCACTTTCCCGGCACCGAGTACGTGCTCGCCCTGCACGAGTCCGTGGCCGTCGGCATGGCCGACGGCTACGCCCGCGCGACCCGCCGGCCGGCCGTCGTCCAGCTGCACTCCGGCGTGGGACTCGGCAACGGCATCGGCATGCTCTACCAGGCCATGCGCGGCCACGCCCCGCTCGTGGTGGTGGTCGGCGAGGCCGGCCTGCGCTACGAGGCGATGGAGGCGCAGATGTACGCCGACCTCGTCGGCATGGCCGAGCCGGTCACCAAGTGGGCCACCCGCGTGGTCGACCCCGACTCCACGCTGCGGGTGCTGCGCCGCGCCTTCAAGGTCGCGGGCACTCCGCCGTACGGGCCGGTCCTCGTCGTGCTGCCGGCCGACGTGATGGACCGGCCCACCGCCGAGGAGGCGGTGGAGGTGTCCTACCCGGACACCTCCGCCGTCCCCGACCCGGAGGCGGTGCGGCGCGCGGCGGCCCTGCTGGCGGGCGCCCGCAACCCGATCGTGGTCGCGGGCGACGGCGTCCACTTCGCCGGCGCCCAGCGGGAGCTGGCCCGCCTCGCCGAGGTGTGGGGCGCCGAGGTGTGGGGCGCGGACTGGGCGGAGGCCAACCTGGCCACGGACCACCCCGCCTACGCCGGCCAGCTCGGCCACATGTTCGGCGAGTCCAGCCGCCGGATCACCGGGGCCGCCGACGCGGTGCTGCTGTGCGGCACGTACGCCCTCCCGGAGGTCTTCCCGGCCCTCGACGGCGTCTTCGGTGACGGGGTCCCGGTCGTCCACATCGACCTGGACACCGATGCGATCGCCAAGAACTTCCCCGTCGACCTGGGCCTGGTGGCCGACCCCAAGCGCGCGCTCGCGCTGCTCGCCGACGCCCTGACCGGCGCCATGAGCGAGGAGCAGCGCACAGCCGCGGCGGGCCGGCTGCGCGAGGGCGGCGCCCTCCGCGCCGAGGCGCGCGCCGCCGCCGCGCGCCGCTCCCGCGAGGCCGCCGCCGCGGCGGACCTGCCGCACGTGGCCTTCGCGGAGGAGCTGGCCCGGCGACTGCCCGCGGACAGCGTCCTGTTCGATGAGTCGCTGACCGCCTCCCCGGACCTGTTCGGTCCGCTGCCGGCCGCCGAACCCGGCCGCTGGCTGCAGACACGCGGCGGCTCGCTCGGTGTCGGCATCCCCGGCGCGCTCGGCGCGCAGCTCGCCCACCCGGAGGCGACCGTGGTCGGCTTCACCGGCGACGGCGGCAGCATGTACACCATCCAGGCGCTGTGGACGGCGGCCCGCCACGGCATCGGCGCGAAGTTCGTGATCTGCAACAACGGCAGCTACCGGCTGCTGGAACACAACATCGACCAGTACTGGCAGGAGCAGGGCATCCCCGCCCACGAGCACCCGGAGATCTTCGACCTCTCCTCGCCCGCCATCGACTTCGCCGCCCTCTCGCACTCCCTCGGCGTGCCCGCGGTGCGCGTGGAGAAGCCGGACCAGGCGGCGTCCGCGGTGGCCGAGGCGCTGGGGCACCCGGGCCCGTTCCTGATCGACCTGGTCACCGGACGGGGGAAGGGACGCTGAGGTGCGACTGACCGGGCACAAGATCGCCGTACTGCTGGAGAGCGACTTCTACGAACCCGAGATCCTGTACTACCAGCACCGCTTCCCCGAGGAGGGCGCCGAACTGCACTTTCTGACCCGGCTGTGGGGCCAGGAGGAGATGACCTTCCAGGGGCACGAGCACCGCATGCCGTTCACGGTCACCGAGTCCTTCGAGGACGTCGACGAGTTCGCGCTGAAGGAGTTCAGCGCCGTCATCGTGCCCTCCGGCATGGTCGCCGACCGGCTGCGCTACACCGAGGACCCCCGGCAACTGCCGCCCGCCGCGCGCTTCCTGCGCCGCGCGTTCGCCGACCCGGCCATCGTCAAGGGCATCATCTGCCACGGCATGTGGCTGGCCGCGCCGGTCGAGGGCCTGGTCCGCGGCCGGCACGCGGTCGTCCACAACAACCTCCTCGGCGACCTGCGCAACATGGGCGGCGTCTACGTCGACCAGGACGTGGTGGTCGACGACGACCTGGTCACCGCGCGCACCGGCGAGCACTGCCATCTGTTCGCCCGTACCATCATCGACCTGCTCGCCGTCCGGGCCCGGGGGCTGACGGCACCCGCCTGGACCCCGCCACGGCAGCCGGCGCCGCCGGCCACGGTGGCCCTGCCGTGAGTGCCCCGGTGGAATCCGGTGGCGCCCCCGGCGTACCGGAGGTCCGGTACCGCGTCCCGGAGGATCCTTTCTCCGCGGACGCGGTGCTCGGCCCGCTGCTGCCCCTGCTCACCCCCTGGCTGGCGGAGCGCCGCTGGTACGAGGGGACCCGGGTGGACCGGCTCCTGCCCTGCACGGCGACGGTGGTACGCGAGGGCGCGGGGGCTCTCGTCGTAGCGGTGGTCACCGCGCACGGCCCCACCGCACCGGCCGCCGGCACCCGTTACCAACTGCTCCTCGGAGTCCGCCCCGACCTGCCCGAACGCCTCGCCCCGCACACCCTCGGCACCGTCCCGCACGGACCGTGGGCGGGGGAGCAGGTCTACGACGCGCTGGCCGACCCGGCGCTCACCGGCATGCTCCTGCGCGCGCTGGCCGCCGACCGTGCCCCGGGCCTGCGGCTGGAACGCGCCGGGCGCTATCCGCTGCCGGTCGGCCTGGTCCCGCGCCTGCTGACCGGCGAGCAGAGCAACAGCGCGGTGGCCTACGGCGACCGGCTGCTGCTCAAGCTCTACCGGCGCCCGGAACCCGGCCCGCACACCGAGTCCGAGGTGCTGCGCGCGCTGACCGCCCAGGACTGCCCGCGCACCCCCCGCCTGTACGGCTCCCTGCACCTGACCGACCCCGACGGCGAGTCGCTCACCCTCGGACTGATCGAGGAGTTCGTCCCCGGCGCCGAGGACGGCTGGACCAGCGCGGTCCGCAGCGCCCGCGACCACCTCCCCGACACCGACGGCACCGGCGGCGCGTTCACCGCGCGGGTCCGCACCCTGGGCCAGGCCGTGGCCGAGGTCCACCAGGCCCTCGCGCGCGCCTTCCCGCGCGGGCGGCTGAGCGCGGCGGAGATCGCCGAGGACGCGGCCCGCATGAAGCGGCGGCTCGCCGACGCCGTCCGCGAGGTCCCGCAGCTCGGCCGCCACCAGACGCGGCTGACGGCCGTCTTCGACGCCTACGGCCGCCTCGCGGGCCGCGGCTGCCCGGTGCTCGCCCAGCGCACCCACGGCGACCTGCACCTCGGTCAGGCCCTGTACACGCCGGGCGGCTGGCACATCGTCGACTTCGAGGGCGAGCCCGCGACGCCAGCGGGCGAACGGGTGCTGCCGCAGCCGGTGCTGCGCGACGTGGCGGGCGTGCTGCGCTCCTTCGACTACGCCGCGCGCACCGCGCTGGACGCGCTCGGCGACGCGGCGAACCCGGCCGAGCAGGCCCGCCGGCGCCGCCGCGCCGACGCCTGGGCGCTGCGCAACCGCCGCGCGTTCTGCGCCGGTTACACGGCCGCCGGCGGCGAGGACCCGTCCTGCCGTACCGAACAGCTCACCGCGTTCGAGGCGGAACGGGCCGTGTACGAGGCCGTGTACGAGGCGAGACACCGCCCGCACTGGTTACCGGTGCCGCTGGCCGCCGTCCACCGGCTGGCGGGTGCGGTGACCTGATGCATGCCGACGGGGGAGTGGGAAGGACGGCCGCGGCGCGGCGCGGATCAGCTCTGGTGCTGCGGGCTCACGGCCCGCGCCGGGTCGTAGGTCGCCGGCATGCCGGAGGCGTGCAGGGCCTGTTCGTAGGCGTTCAGCGCCTCCTTGGTGCGGCCCTGGCGCTTCCACACGTCACCGATGTGCCGCCACTCCTGCGCGGTCTCGTACGACGGCGCGAAGTGCCGCAGCTGCCGGGTCGCCGCGTGCAGCGCCTGCAGCCCGGTGTCCGTCTCGCCGCGCAGCAGATGGATCTCGGCGAGCCGCACCCGCGCGCCGACCGCCTCCACCCGGGGGCCGGAGCTGAGCAGCCCGAGGGCGCGGTGGGCGTGGTCGGCGGCCTCGTCCCACCGGCCCAGCCGGGTGTTGGCGTCGACCAGGCAGATCTCGCAGCGGGCCTGTTCGACGGCCGAACCGAGCTCGGCGAGCGTCTGCCCGGCGTCCTCGAGCAGGTCCCGGGCGCGCACCGGGTCGGCGTGCTCCGACTGCAGCTCCAGCCAGGCGACGTTCATCTTGAGCATCGCGACATGGCGCAGGTTGTCGTCGTCGGCCATCAGGGCGAGGGCCCGCTCGGTCAGGGCCAGGGCCTCCGGGAGCTGCCGCCGGGACAGCGCCACCATGCCGGCGTTCCAGTACACGGCGCCCCGCCCGGACCGGCCGCCGTGTTCCTCCGCGGCCGCGATCAGCTTGTCCGCGAGCAGGTGGGCACGGGTGAGGTCGCCGCGCATCAGATAGGAGCCGATGAGCGTCGACCCGACCTGGATGTGGTCCATGGTGACATCGAGCCCCAGGGCGTCGAGCGTGGCCAGGGCGCGCTCGCCGATCTCGATGCTCAGGCTGACGTCGCCCTTGTTCCGGTAGCAGCGGCTGAGCGCGACCGAGACGCGGCACCACTCGTCCGAGCCGGCGGCGAGCGAGGGATCCTTGGCCAGCTCCTCCAGCACGGGGATCGCGGCCTCGATCCGGTCGAGCTTCTCCAGCGCCGTCGCCTGGCCGATCCGCGCCCGCAGCCGCATCGGGGCGTCGAGGAGGGCGGGCTTGGCGAGCAGCTCGCCGAAGGACTGGAGGGCCTCCCCGTTGTCGCCGTTGCGCAGGGCCATTTCGGCGAAGGACAGCTTCAGCCGGGCGTCTTCCAGGGCGTGGTCGTCACGACCGGTGCGCAGATGGTCCGGGGAGCATCCCAGTTTCCGGGCGAGGGTGCCCAGTACCGCGTCCGAGGGAGCCCTTTTGCCTGATTCGATCAGGGAGATGTAGCTCGCGGAGATGTCCGTGGAAGCCAGATCCTGCTGCTTGAGTCCGAGTTTCACGCGCAGGTCGCGAATCCGCCTGCCCACCAGAACCGGAGAAGAGCTCTCGCTGTGATCCATGTGGCTTCCCAGGGTGAGCGCATGACTACGTCTGTCATAGATCACGCTACCAGCATGACTGGGTCACGCCAATGGGTCAGGCGTCCGCGCGGCCGATAATGCCCGTCCGGCGGTCCCTTGCTCCGCCGTGCAACGGGAAAGGGAAACTCCGATTCCATAATTCCCCTTTCCGGAATTCACGCTTGACTTGATCTGTAATTGTCCGATTGACTGAGCTCACCCAGAAAAAAGAAATAGCGCGACATGGTGGCATGGCGAGAGAATGGAGTGGGATAATGAATGCACGGTTCTTCGCATTTCTCGTGGCGTTGTTCGTCGCCGTCGGTCTCGTCGGCGGGGGCCTGCTGGTGCAATCGGGCGACGCCAAGGAGCGGCCGAAGGTGGCCATCGAGAACGGTCCGGGCCTGTGCTGCTGACGGCCGGCCGGAGCGTCACCGACCCGTTCCGGGGACGGCCGCATCGCCGGTGAGCGGAAAATGACACGCGACTGACCGTCCGCCCCCCACGCCCCCCACGCTTTCCACGGTCGCCACCGGAATTTCCCGCTCGCATTTCTGCCGCCCGTCCGGCGGCAGTGAGGTGAACACGGGGCAACGTGTCCTGAACCGGCACCCCGCCGCCGGCACGCCGACCGCCGGCGGATCGCTCCGCAGCACCACGGCCGCCCGCGCCCGCTCGACCGCCGGATCCGGCACGGGCACCGCATCGAGCAGCGCCCTGGTGTACGGATGGCCCGGCCGTCCGAACACCTCCGTGACCCCGCCGGTCTCGACGACGCGACCGGCCAGCATCACCGCGACCCGGTCGGCGACATGCCGTACCGCGGCCAGGTCGTGCGAGACGAACAGCGCCGACGGGCCGGGATCCTCCTTCAGCCTGCGCAGCAGGTCGAGGATCCCGGCCCGCACCGACACGTCCAGCGCGGAGACGGGCTCGTCGAGCAGCAGCAGCCGGGGCCCGGCCGCCAGCGCCCGGGCGATCGCGATGCGCTGGCGCTGCCCGCCGGAGAACTCGTGCGGATGGCGCTCCGCGTCCCCGGGACCGAGCCCGACCAGCCGCAGCACCCGCGCGACCCGGGCGGCGATCCGTTCGGCCGGCCACCGCTGCACCCACAGCGGCTCCGCGACCACGTCCCCCACGGGCATCCGCGGGTCCAGGCTCGACATCGGGTCCTGCGGCACGTACTGCACCGCGCCGCGCAGCCGCCGGGCCGCCTCGCGGGACAGCCCGGCCGTGTCCTGCCCGAGGACCTCGATCCGCCCGGCCTGCGGCACCGCGAGCGACACCACCTCCAGCAGCGTGGTGGACTTCCCCGCGGCGGACTCGCCGACCAGGCCGAGGGTCTCGCCCGGGCCGATCTCCAGATCGACCTCCTCCACGGCGCGCACCTCCGCCGGGCGCGGCCCACGCCGCAGGAGTCCGCGGCCGGGCGGGGCGAAGGACTTGGCGAACCCGCTGACCCGCAGCACCGGTTCCCCGCCGACGGCCCTGCCGGCCGACCGCGCCGGCGCCGCCGCAGCCGATGTCAGGAACAGCTCCTCCGCCCGCAGCCGCACCGCCTCGCCGGCCCGATGACAGGCCGCCAGATGCCCTCCTTCGCCGTCGAGTTCGGGCGTCCGCTCCCTGCAGACCGGCTGCGCCAGCGGACAGCGCGGCGCGAACGCGCAGCCGCCGCCCCGCGCGCCCGCCACGGGCGGATCACCCGGCACCGGCGTCGGCGGCACCGCCGCGTCGACCCGCGGCACGGCACCGATCAGCCCCTTGGTGTACGGCATCCGGGGCCGGGCGAACAGCTCCGCGCACCCGGCGCTCTCCACGATCCGCCCGGCGTACATCACCGCGACGCGGTCCGCCGCGCCCGCGACCACTCCCAGATCATGGGTGACCAGCAGCAGCGCGGCCCCCGTGGCGCGGCGGGCCGCCGTCAGGGCGCCGAGCACCTGCGCCTGGACGGTGACATCGAGCGCACTGGTCGGCTCGTCCGCCACGATCACGTCCGGGTCGCCGGCCATCGCCATGGCGATCAGCGCCCGCTGCCGCGTCCCGCCGGACAGCTCGTGGGGACGGCAGCGCGCGGCCCGGTGCGGCTCCGGCACCCCGACCGCGTCGAGCAGCTCCACGGCCCGGCGCAGTGCCGAGTCCCGGGCGGGCCGGGGCCGTTCGTGGATGCGCAGCACCTCACCGATCTGGTCGCCGACCCGCTGCACCGGGTTGAGCGCGCCGAGCGCGTCCTGGAACACCAGGGCGATGTGCCGCCCGCGCAGCCGGGCCAGGTCGCGCACCGGCATTCCGACGAGCTCCCGCCCGAGCAGCCGCACCGACCCGGTGACGCGCAGCCCCGGCGGACACAGCCCCAGCAGCGCCAGCGCGGTGAGGCTCTTGCCGGCCCCCGACTCGCCGACCAGCCCGAGCACTTCCCCCCGGTGCAACCGCAGCCCGACCCCGTCCACCAGGGGCACCTCGGGCGTCCCCCGGCCTCCCGCGCGCGTCACCCGCAGTCCGCGGACGTCGAGCACCACCTCCGTCACCGCGCGCTCCCCGTGTCCAGTGCGGAACGCAGCGCCTCGCCGAGGAGGTGGAACGCCAGCAGGAGCAGCACCAGCAGCGCGGCCGGTGCGGCGAACATCCACGGATACGTGGTCGCCACGTCCGAGGAGTCGGCGATGAGCGTGCCCAGGGAGACGTCCGGCGGCTGCGCCCCGAAGCCGAAGTAGGACAGGCCGGTCTCGCTGACGACGGCCCCGGCGACCGCCACCGTGGCGTCGGTGACGAGGAAGGACGCCAGGTGCGGCAGGATGTGCCGGCGCACCACCAGCGCGGCGGGCACGCCCATCAGCCGGGCCACGACCACGAACTGGCGCTCCTTCAGCGACATCGTCATCGCCCGTACGGCCCGCGCCGTCACCATCCATCCGAAGGCCGCGATCAGCGCGACGTACCCCACCGTGCCCAGGGCCCGCAGCCTAGGCGCCGCCACCACCAGCACCAGGAACGCCGGCACCACCAGCAGCAGATCGACGGCGAACATCAGCACCCGGTCCGTCCAGCCCCCGGCATAGCCGGCGCACACCCCCACCAGCGCGGCGAGCCCGGTCGCGAACGCCGCCGCCGACACCCCGACGAACAGGGACTTCTGCAGGCCCCGCGCGCACTGGGCGAACACGTCCTGGCCGATCCGGTTGGTGCCGAGCCAGTGCCGGGCGCCGGGCGGCCCGGCCAGATCCGTGTAGTCGACGTCGGCGTACCCCCACCCGGACAGGTGCGGCCCGGCGAAGGCGAGCACCAGCAGCGTCAGCAGCAGGACCAGCCCCGCCAGGGCCCCCGGTGAGCCGGCCAGCCGGCGGCGCACCGCCCGGCCGCGCAGCGACGACGTCACGCGGGCCGCACCCGGGGATCGAGCGCCACATGCAGCACCTCGGCGACCAGGCCGGCGAGCAGGACGAGCGCCGCGCCGAACACCTCGGTGGCGACGGCGGCGTTGACGTCCCCCTTCTCCACCGACGCGACGAACCAGCTGCCCATGCCGTGCCAGCCGTAGACCCTCTCCGTGAAGACCGCGCCGGTGAACACCCCGATGAACCCGAAGGAGAAGAACGCGGTCAGCGGGACCAGCGCGGTGCGCAGCCCGTGCCGCAGCAGCGCCCGCCCCGGGGTGAGCCCCTTCGCCAGGGCCGTGCGCAGATGGTCCGAGCCGAGGACGTCCGCGGTGGCCGCGCGCTGGTAGCGGCTGTACAGGGCGATCGCGCCGAGAGCCACGGCGAGCGTCGGCAGCGCCAGATGCACCGCCGCGTCCCACCACCGCGTGAGCAGGCCGCCGTTCAGGCCGGGGGTGCGCTCGCCGGTGTAGCGGATCACGGTGCGCCCCGCCGCGTCGTTGACCGCGAGCGCTCCCGCCTGCAGCGCCAGCCCCAGCACGAACGGCGGCACCGAGAGCACCGTGAAGGAGAACACCGTCAGCGCCCGGTCGGGCAGCCGGCCCCTGCGCACCGCCGCCCACACCCCGGCGAGCACCCCGAGCGCCGTCCCCAGCACCGTCCCGGTGACCAGCAGCCGTACGGTGACCCCGACCCGGCGGCCGAACTCGGCGCTGACAAAGGTGCCGTCGAGCGTGCGGCCGAGGTCGCCGTGCAGCGCCCGCCACGCCCAGTGGCCGAACCGCTCGGTGACCGGGGTGTGTTGGTCCAGCCCGAGTTCGGCGAGGCGCGCGTCGACGGTGGCGGCGGAGGGACGGGGCGTCTGCTGGGCGTAATAGGCCCGCGGATCGAGCGCCGCCGAGGAAAGGCAGTAACAAAGAAACGTTGAAACAAGAAGCAATAACAAGCAAGAAGACAGGCGTTTCGCCAACCATGCGAGCATCGCGCGTGGACTCCCGGCACATGTCGGCGTCACCTGCTTGACATGGGCCAATGCTAAGCTCGCGCCGGCTCATTTGGACACCCGTTCGTGGATTCCCGTGCCGGCTCGGCGAAGACCTTCACCCCGGGGGAGGGGCGACGTCATGACGCGATCAGGCACAGGAATCCGGACACGGTGGCGAATTCTCATGTGTCTTCTCCTGTGCGCCGCGCCGGCCGCCTGCACCTCCGCCGCCCGGGACCACGCCGACGCCCGCGGCTCGCGGGCACCCCTGCCCGCCTACGGCAGTTCTGACATCCACCCCCGCCCGCCCGGGCAGGTGCGGCAGGGCGGCACCCTCACCCTGCCGATCACCCAGTGGCCCCACCAGTTCAACGCCTACCACGTGGACGGCGCCTGGGACGACGTCTCCACCATCATGGGCCTGCTCGAACCCCGGCTGTTCCGCGTCGACGCCCGCGGCCTGCCCCACCCCGACCCCGCCTACCTGCGCTCCGCCAGCGTCACCTCCACCGCGCCCCAGACCGTCACCTACCGGCTCGCGCCGAACGCACGCTGGTCCGACGGACGACCGCTCGGCTGGCGCGACTTCGACGCCCAGTGGCGTGCCCTCGGCCGCGGCGACGGCCGCTACCGGGTCGCCGACCCCAGCGGCTACGAGGACATCACCGGCGTGAGCCAGGGAGCCGACGCCCACGAGGTGCGGGTCACCTTCAAGGAGCCGTTCGCCGACTGGCAGCGGCTGTTCACGCCGCTCTACCCGGCCGCCGCCTTCGCCACGCCCGCACAGTTCAACACCGCCTGGCAGGACCGCGTCCCGGTCACCGCCGGCCCCTTCCGGATCGGCACCGCCGACCGGGCCGGCCAGACCCTCACCGTCGTCTCCGACCCGCGCTGGTGGGGATCCCGGCCCCGCCTGGACCGCATCGTCTTCCGCACCCTCGACCCCTCCACCGCCGTCCAGGCCTTCCTCAACGGCGAGATCGACGCCGTCAACGCCGCCGCGGCCGACGTCCTCGACCGGCTTCGCGGCGCCCGCGACACCGACATCCGCACCGGTTACGCCTGGGACGACGTCCAGGTCGCCCTCAACGGCGCCGCCGGCCCCCTCACCGACCTCCAGGTCCGCCGCGCCGTGCTGCGCGCCGTCGACCGCCGCGCCCTGGCCGAGGTCGCCGGCAACGGCCTGCCCGTCGGCGTGCCCCTGCTCGGCAACCACTTCTTCATGACCAACCAGCCCGGCTACGCCGACCACGCGGGGCCGTGGGGCACCTACGACCTGAAGGAGGCCGAACGCCTGCTGGACCGGCAGGGCTGGCACCGCACCGGCGACGGCGTCCGCCGCCGCGGCGGCCGGGAACTGCGCCTGAGGTTCGTCCTCAGCCAGTCCACCAACCGCCTCGGCCTCGACCTGTCCCAGCTGATCCAGCAGATGCTGCGCCGCGCCGGCATCGCCGTGGACATCCAGAAGGTCCCCGCCGACGCCTATCTGCCCCAGTACCTCAACCGCGGCAACTTCGACCTGGCCATCTTCCGCGTCACCGGCCAGACCTACCCCAGCGCCCTCTACCCCCTCTACCGGCAGCCCGCCGGCAACCAGGTCTACGAGAACTACGGCCGCGTCTCCAGCCCCCGCATCGACGCCCTGCTGCGCGAGGCCGGGCACACCCTCGACCCGGCCCGCCGCAACGGGCTGTACAACCAGGCCGACGCCCTCGTCTGGCAGCAGGCCCACGACGTCCTGCTCTACCAGCGCCCCCAGGTCCTCGCCGTCCGCGCGGGCCTGGCCAACTACGGCGTGGCCGGCCTCGGCGACATCGACTACACGGCCGTCGGCTGGGAGCGCTAGGGGGCGTCGAGACACCCCCTAGGGCCGGCGCAGCGCGTCGAACCCGAGGGCGACCGAGGCCAGCGTGACGTGGTGGTGCCAGCCGCGGAACGAACGGCCCTCGAAGTCCGCGAGACCGAAGTCCTGCTGCAGCCGCTCCAGACTCTGCCCCGACAGCGCCCGCAACTGGGCCAGCGGCAGCACGTCCGCCACCTTGCGGGCCGGCAGGTTCGTCAGCCAGTACGTGCGCGGCTCCGGCCGCCCGTAGGGCCAGTCGGTGACCAGGTGCCGGGGGCGGCGGGCCGCGCGGGCCCCGGCCCCGCCGCCGTGCGGCGCCTCCGACTGCAGCAGCGCGGCCACCGACAGCACCTGCGACTGGCGCGGCCGCGACGTCGCCCGGTCCTGCCACACGATCGGGGTGCGCTCGCGGTGCTGCGCCGCGTGCGCCGCGAGCTCCTGCAAAGTGCCGCTGCCGGGCGCGGAGCCCGCGCAGGGCCGCGGCAGCGTGACCGCCACCGTCGGCGCGACCTGCACGAGATACGCCAGCCCCCGGGCCTCCAGGCCCCGCAGCAGCGCCCCCAGGTCACCCTCGCCGCGCCAGTCCAGCAGCACCGGCAGCGGCTCCAGGAACCACTCGTCCAGCATCTCGTCCACGGCCTCCAGGACGTACCGCCAGCGCGGCCGGGCCCGCTCCTCCGACGGCAGATGGGCCTGCCGGCGCAGCCGCTCGTCCCGGTCCCAGCGCTGCGGCAGCAGCAGCCGCCAGCTCACCGGGACCCCGCCGTGCCGGCCCACCAGGGAGGTGGCGAGCGCCAGCTGGCAGTTCACCGTGCGCTCCAGCGAGGAGGCGTACTGCCGGGCCACCCCCACCGACCGGTCGCCGTTCTTGGTGAAGACCACCTCGTCGACGCACCAGGCCTCGTTGCGCAGCGCCCGGCTCACCCGCCCGGCGAGCCGCTGGCGCACCGGACCGCACGACCACGGGCTCTGGTTGACGAACTGCTGGATCTGCTGCACGGCCGGCCGCCCCAGCACATGCTCGGAGATGCGCGCCGGCGTCTTGCGCCCGGAGACACCGAGCAGCCCCCGCACGTACACCTCGCCCCAGCGGCGCTGGTCGGAACGGGCCAGCGTGCCGAAGAGGTCCTGGCAGTACGCGGAGAAGTCCACCGGCTGCACGGGCGGCTCGGGCGCCGGGCGGTCGCTTCGTCCGGCGGCGACAGGGCCGGGGGACAGGGTGATGGTCACGGATCAGTCCTCCTCGCCCTCGTCGAGTACGAAGGCGTCGGTTGCGAGCAGGGCCGCGCGGATCTCGGGCAGGACGCTGCCGACGACGACGAAGTCGACGTCGAGCCCCGCCTTGGTGCGCTGCACGAGGAGTTCGTTGACGGCGGGCCGGCACATCTCGGTGACCTCGTCGAGGTGGAACTCCACCCGCCGGGGACCGGCGGCCATCACCTCGCCGAGCATCCGGCGGAACTTGTCCAGCTCGGTGCCGTCCACCGCGCCGCCGCAGCGCACGTGCGCGGTGCCGCCGTCGAACTCGCTGCGGATCCGCAGCCGCATCTGGACCGGCTCCAGCTCGACCCGCACCCGCACCGGGACGTCGCTCTCCGGGAGCTTCACCGTCAGCTGCTTGGCGTCGAAGTGGTGGTGCGGCACACCGTCCACCCACACCCGGGTCAGCTCCACCGAACCGGCCGGCAGCAGGTCCGGCGCCACCCGCAGCTCCCGCTCGGGCAGATCGGCGGGGCGCGGGCGGAAGTGCAGGGTGAGCGGCTCGTGACTGATCAGCAGACCGGTGTAGGTCGCCGCCAGGTAGCACAGCTCCAGGGCGTGGTAGCCCGACATGGAGTGCGAGCCCTTGAGCCGCTCGGTGCCCACCAGGTAGGGGATGCCGGAGGCCAGCACGTTGAAGTACACACCGCCGTCCTGGTGGTCCAGGAAGAAGGCGTTGTAGAAGGCGGCCGCCTCGCGCGCGAGACGCAGCTGCTCGGGGTTGCCGGAGGAGCCCGCCAGGATCAGATAGGCGAGGATCGCCTGCTCCTGCTGCCACCAGGCCTTGCGGTCGTGCCACACCATCCGGTGGATGCCGCTGTCCGGGTCGGGCCGCCGCTCCACCACGTCGTACCAGCCGCCGCGCAGCTGGTCGCTGCCGACGGCCGGCATGATCTCGGCGATCCGGTCGGCGGTTCCGGCGTACTCCGGCTTGTCGCGCAGCGCCCTGATCCGGGTCAGGTTCCAGGCGATCTTCAGGTTGTGGCCGACCACGGCCCGGTCCTGCTGCCAGCCCCAGGTGCGGTCGGGGGTCCAGTCCTCGTGGAAGCGCTCCTGGACGAAGGGGCTGGCCGGCTCGTCCGGGAAGTGCTCGACGATCGCGTCCGCCGTCTCCTCGAGCAGTTCGGCGAAGTCCTGCCGGCCGGTGGCGAGGAAGGCGTTGATCAGATACGCCGGGGCGTGGTCGCCGACCGAGTTCCAGTTCTTGCGCGAACGGTTGCGGCCGAGCGCGTCGTCGCAGGGGCTGAGGTTGATCGGGTCGATGTGCGAGAAGAAGCCCCCGCGCTCCTCGTCGCGGAAGTACCGCTGGAACAGCGCGACCGTGCGGTCGATGTCCTGAAGGATCCGCGGGTCGCCGGTGATCCGGTACGTCTGGGTCGGCCCGGCCAGCGCGTAGATCTGCTCGTACATCGGGATGGCGTCGAAGTCGTCGCCGAACTCGGAGGCGAAGACCTTGCGCTGCCCGTTCGGCGTGATGTCCATGCCGTGGTACCAGTAGACGATCCCGTCCTGCTGGTCGTCCACGCGCATGTACTGGCGTAAGTACTCCGTGCCGCTCTCGGCCGCGTCCAGGAACCGGTCCTCGCCGGTGAGCAGATACGCCGTGGCCAGGCCGTACACCAGTCGGGAGATGGTGTCGGTCTCCTGCCGCACGTTCTGCCCGGCGTGCTCGGGCAGGTGCGCCCCGTCGAGCGTGAGATGGGTGCGGTAGGTACGCCAGTCGAACTTGCCGTCGGGGAACTGACCGCGCAGGTAGAAGTCGGCGATCGCGGCCGCCTGCTGCACCCACCACCGCGGGTGCTCGAAGACGTACTGGCCGCGGCTCTCCTCGGGGAAGGTGATCTCCTTCGCCTCGAAGCGCGAGCCGCCCTCCCACTCGTAGAAGATCCCGTAGGCGAACAGGAAGCGGCCCGAGCTCAGCATGTCCCGGGTCTGCCCGGTGGTGTCGCGGTAGCCGTCGCCGAGGTTGCGCACGATCCGGGAGACGACGTTGCGGGCCAGGTGCACGGTGAACTCGCGGCCGTCGGAGGTGCGCAGCCCGAACCGGTGCTCGGTGGGGCTGAAGTACGTGACGTAGCCGGCGAGGGTGTCGGAGTACGTGCGGCGTTCGGCGGTGGCGCTCATGTCGGTCAACCCTTCTCGTCGGGCAGGGACACCAGCAGCACGACACTGCGGCCGTGGGCGTGGAAGGAGTGCGCGTCGACCGGTTCCTCGTCGCCGGGGGCCCGCAGGTCGCGCGGGCCGGGGCAGGCGGTGTCCAGCACCCGGTGCCAGCGGTGGCCGTCGAGGACCGGCAGTTCGAAGTCCAGACCGAGGTGGAACATGTTCAGGATCAGGTGCAGGTCCGGGTCCCCCTGGAAGCCGCCCAGCGTCGCGGCGAGGACGCGGGCCTCGGGGTCGTTCCAGCCGGGGCAGTTCAGCCGGGTGCCGTGCCAGGTCACGTCCGGCACGCCCCGCTCGTTGAGGCGCTCGGTGAAGAAGCGGGGCTCGCGGAAGGTCGCGAACCGCTTGCGCAGCGCGATGACCCGCTCGGCGAAGGAGCGGATCTCCGTCTCCTTCTCGGCCTGCTCCCAGTCCAGCCAGGAGACCTGGTTGTCCTGGCAGTAGGCGTTGTTGTTGCCGCCCTGGCTGTTGCGGAACTCGTCGCCGGCCAGGATCATCGGCACGCCCCGGCTCAGCATGAGGATCGACTGGAAGTTCTTGATCTGGCGGATCCGCAGCCGCTCCACCTCCTCGGAGTCGGTGGGGCCCTCGACGCCGCAGTTCCAGCTGAAGTTCTCGTGCGCGCCGTCGGCGTCCGCCTCGCCGTTGGCGTGGTTGTGCTTGTGGTCGTAGCTCACCAGGTCGTTGAGCGTGAACCCGTCGTGGCAGGTGACGAAGTTGATGCTGTTGGTGGGCAGCACCTGCTGCGGGAAGAACAGGTCCGCCGAGCCGCCGAGGCGGGAGGCGATCTCCCCGACCAGCCCGGCGTCCCCGCGCACGAACCGGCGCACATCATCACGGAACGGGCCGTTCCACTGCGCCCAGCGCTTCCCCGGGAACCGGCCCACCTGGTAGAGCCCGCCGCCGTCCCACGGCTCGGCGATGATCTTCGTCTCGGCGAGCACCTGGGACAGCTCGATCGCCCACAGCGCGGGCGGCACCGCCATCTCGTAGCCCATCGGCCCGCGGGACATCTCCGAGGCCAGGTCGAACCGGAACCCGTCGACGTGGTGCTCGGTGACCCAGTACTCCAGGCACTCCAGGATGAACTTGGTGACCATCGGATGGTTGGCGTTGACCGCGTTGCCGCACCCGGTGAAGTCCATGTAGCGGCTGCGGTCCTGCGGCCACAGGTGGTAGTACGCCTCGTTGGCCGCGCCGCGGAAACTGATCGTCGGGCCGTGCTCGTTGCCCTCGCTGGTGTGGTTGAACACCACGTCCAGGATCACCTCGATGCCCCCCCGGTGCAGGGCCTTGACCATGTCCCGGAACTCGGTGATGTGGGCGGCGAGATGAGGCTGCGAGCAGTAGCCGGTGTGCGGGGCGAAGAAGCCGTACGGGTCGTAGCCCCAGTAGTTGCGCAGCGCCGTGCCGTCCGGCCCCATGCGCAGGATCTGCGTCTCGTCGAAGTCGAAGACGGGCAGCAGTTCCACGGCCGTGATGCCGAGCCGCACCAGCTCCGGGATCTTCTCCACGACCGCCGCGAAGGTGCCGGGGTGCGCGGTGCGGGAGGTGGGGGAGGCGGTGAGCCCCCGTACGTGCATCTCGTAGATGACCGTGTCGGCCATCGGTGTGCGCAGCGGCCGGTCGCCCTCCCAGTCGTAGTCGTCGAGGTCGACGACCAGGCTGCGCATGGAGTGCTCGACGTTGTCGGCCTGGCCGACGGCCTGCAGACGGTCCCAGCGGCTGTTGATGTTGGCCCGCGCGTACGGATCCAGCAGGACCTTGCGGTGGTTGAACCGGGCCCCCGAGTGCCGGGTGTTGCGCGGCCCGTCGATCCGGTACGCGTAGACCTGGCCGGGTCCGAGGCCGGCCACGTGGCAGTGCCAGAAATGGAAGCTGCGGTGCTGCTCGGGGCTCAGCCGGATCACCCGCGAGGGCTGCGCGGCGTCGCAGCGGTCGAAGAGGAGCAGGTCGACCCGGGTCGCGTGCTCCGAGAAGATCGAGAAGTTCACGCCGTCGGCGTCCACGGTGGCGCCGAGCGGCTGCGGCCGTCCCGCGGTCACCGCCGAGGCGGCTTCGGGCCGGCGCTCCAGCATCAGGCTTCCCTGGGTATTCACAGAGCTTCACCTCTTGTCACCTGGGAGTCACGTCGGTTGTCAAAGCCCGGTTCAAGACACCCAAGAGGCCCATGACGACGTGGCGGGACTGTGCCGAAGTCAGTCAACAAGGCTTGTAAGGTCGAGTCAAGCGAGTTGTAAATCCGGAAGCCTGTGCGAAGGGTGACCCCACGTTCGAGCGAGGGCTGGGCTGCGGGTTCTCCGGCGAGCAGGAATCTTGCGGAATCCGCCCCCGAGGGGCGGGATCGAGCCTGCCGGGCCTCGGCGCGGGCCGGCGGGCCGTGCGGCGGGCAAGTGCGGGCGTGCGGCGGGCAGGGCCGGGCGTGCGTGCGGCGGGCAAGGGCGGGCGAAGGCGCTCGTGCGCGCCACACGACGAAGCCCCGGCCGCTTTCCGCGGCCGGGGCTCCGGCTGGTGTCCGAGGGGGGACTTGAACCCCCACGCCCGATAAAGGGCACTAGCACCTCAAGCTAGCGCGTCTGCCATTCCGCCACCCGGACAAGGTGTGCGTCGTGCGGGGTTTCCCTCGCGGCGACGACGTAAACATTACCAGGCTTTCCGGGGTGGCCGATCACCCCCGCCCCCGGGCCGGCGCACCGGGAGCGCCGCGTGAACGGCGTGTGACGGGCCGGGACCGGTCTTGGGCCCGAACGGGGGCCGGGGGGAGGATGAGGGGGACCCACCAGCAGTGACACCGGGAGGAAGCAGCGTGAGCGAGACGGACACGGCCAGGGGCGTCACCGGCGAGGACGAGGTCGTGGACCTCTGCCGCGAGCTGATCCGGTTCGACACCAGCAACTACGGCGACCACTCGGGCCCCGGTGAACGCAAGGCGGCCGAGTACGTCGCCGAGAAGCTCGCCGAGGTCGGGCTGGAGCCGAAGATCTTCGAGTCGCACCCCGGCCGCGCCTCCACCGTGGCCCGCATCGAGGGCGAGGACCCGTCCCGGCCCGCGCTGCTCATCCACGGCCACCTCGACGTCGTGCCGGCCAACGCCGCCGACTGGACCCACGACCCGTTCTCCGGCGAGATCGCCGACGGCTGCGTCTGGGGACGCGGGGCCGTGGACATGAAGGACATGGACGCCATGACCCTCGCGGTCGTGCGCGACCGGCTGCGCTCCGGGCGGCGCCCGCCGCGCGACATCGTGGTCGCCTTCCTCGCCGACGAGGAGGCCGGCGGCACCTACGGCGCCCGCCACCTGGTCGACCACCACCCCGATCTCTTCGAGGGCGTCACCGAGGCGATCAGCGAGGTCGGCGGCTTCTCCTTCACGGTGAACGAGCAGCGCCGGCTCTACCTGATCCAGACGGCCGAGAAGGGCATGCACTGGATGAAGCTCACCGTGGCCGGCACCGCCGGGCACGGCTCGATGATCCACCGGGACAACGCCATCACCGAGCTGAGCGAGGCCGTCGCCCGGGTCGGCCGGCACAAGTTCCCGGTGCGGGTCACCAAGACCACCCGCGCCTTCCTGGACGAGCTGGGCGACGCGCTCGGCACCGAGCTGGACCCGGAGGACATGGAGTCCACGCTCGCCCGGCTCGGCGGCATCGCCAAGCTGATCGGCGCGACCCTGAGCAACACCGCCAACCCGACCCAGCTGAACGCCGGCTACAAGGTCAACGTCATCCCCGGCGAGGCCACCGCGCACGTCGACGGCCGCTTCCTGCCGGGCCACGAGGAGGAGTTCCTCGCCGACCTCGACCGGCTGCTCGGCCCGAACGTCCGCCGCGAGGACGTGCACGCCGACAAGGCCGTGGAGACCACCTTCGACGGCGCGCTGGTGGAGGCCATGCAGTCCGCGCTGGTCGCCGAGGACCCGGCCGCCAAGGCCATCCCGTACATGCTCTCCGGCGGCACCGACGCCAAGTCCTTCGACGACCTCGGCATCCGCGGCTTCGGCTTCGCGCCGCTGAAGCTGCCGCCGGAGCTGGACTTCGCCGGCATGTTCCACGGTGTCGACGAGCGGGTGCCGGTGGACGGTCTGAAGTTCGGCGTGCGGGTGCTCGACCGCTTCATCGACGCGTCCTGAACGAGCCGTGGGGCGGCCCCCCAGGGGGCGCGGCCCCCCCCCCGTTTGCCCGGTGTAAAGCCACATAAAGCGACGACAAGAATAGGGGGGGGGTGGGGGCAAAAAAAGATAGGTAAATCGGGGGGGTT